>DSAR01000139.1 GCA_011046405.1 Chloroflexota bacterium
GCAACTACTCAGGCCAGCCCTTTGTTGTGCCGGAGAATGGGTTTTTGGGGTGTGTGGCGGGCGCTTTGCGCCCGCCACACACCCCAAAAACCCGCCCATCCGCTGCAAACGAACAGCAGGCTGAGTAGTTACCGCATTTAATAAACAGAGACGCACAGGGAGAAGTGTACCACAGGTGCCAAAGGTCGGCAAGCAAAATAATGAGGCTAACATCGCGCGACCGTCAAATTTGCGTATGGTAAACGTCGAACGGTCGAAACTCGTCCATACACTTCCCGTCATTCCAGCGAAGAGAGAGCAACGACGTTTCGTCCAGCAACATGGGTGATTTTCTGCTATGCTATCATCGTCAACGTGGGTTGACCCCCAGGCAAACTCCAGCGCCAGGCCCGGGTGCAGGGCGACGAAGTGAAAAATCTGGGGAAGGACCACTGGAATCGGCACAGCGCCGTCGCCCTGAGATCACCGCCTGGGCCTGATATCGTCTTCGCCGGAGACAACAAGACTATGCCTTGAGGTGTTGAACTTGAAAACAACAGGGTGGACGAGATCTACGAGCCGCTTGGTACAGGTGACGGGCAATTTCAGTCTCTTAACGGCGATTCTGGGTTGTCTGGCCCTGTGGAACGGCGCTGTCCTGTTGATGGAGCAGCCCATGACTCTCTCACCAGCAGATCACGCCTCAACGCTCCCCTGGCCGGCGACGGAGTGGCAGGACACGTCACAAACGTACCGCTCGCTGGTCAGTGGGCTGTTGTTCTGGCTTCCTCTGGGATTAGGCGCCATTGCTTGCGGGGCCGGGGTCATCACACTGGCTTGCGGGCGCGAGCGCTGCCCCGAAATCACTCACCGGACCTTGATCGCCCTCATCCTGGGGATCATTCCAGGGTGCTTATTTATGCTCTGGGTCGTCGTTGCTACTTCAGCACTTGGGAGGTAATCGCTATGTTTCTGAAAAAACCGTATCTACGTATGGTCAACGTGATCGTTATCCTGAGCGTACTGCTGGCCCTGCCCCTGGGGAGTGCCTATGCCAGTAACGAGAATGGGGACAAGCACTTCACGTCAGCAGACGAGGCCCCCAAAGGAGATAGCGCAGCCCTGCTCTGCCTGGCCCTCGTCGGCGGTGTAGCTATCTTGGCCGCCAGCGTACTGTTGGTTGAATTTCGCAAGCTCCTTTAAAGGTATCTTCTCAATAAGTTGGGGAGCTGTGGCCGGTCTCCCGACCGAGCCACAGCGGGCACGGTCAGGAGACCGGCCCGAGCGAGTTTGCCCCGGTTTATTGAGATGATACCTTTAAAGCACTTAGCGGGGCGAGCCCTTCATGAACATCGACGCGGGCAACTCGAAACCGTGCCGTTTGAGCGTCGCGTCACAATGGGGCCGCATACCAGTCGAACCGTGATAGCCTAGCACTTTACCCTCCTGATTGTCTCCCTCGTCATAGAAGAGAAACAAGTCCTGCATCACGACGTTCTCCCCCTCCATCCCCAAAATCTCTGTGATCTGGGTCACTTTCCGGCTGCCGTCGCGCATGCGTGAAGCCTGGACGATCAGGTCGATGGCCGAAGCAATCTGCTGCCGGATGGTAATCATTGGCATCTCCACGCCGGCCATGAGGACCAACGTCTCCAAGCGGGAGATACAATCGCGGGGCGAGTTAGAGTGAATGGTCGTCATACTGCCATCGTGCCCCGTGTTCATCGCCTGAAGCATATCCAATGCCTCACCCGAGCGACACTCACCGACCACGATTCGCTCCGGGCGCATACGCAGCGCGTTGACCACACAGTCGCGAATGGTCACTTCGGAGGGGCTTTGCGGACTGGGCTTCTTGGTCTCCAGGCGCACGACGTTCCGCTGCCGGAGCTGCAACTCGGCGGCGTCCTCGACCGTGACCGTGCGCTCGTGTTCTGGAATGTAGTCGGAAAGAATGTTGATAAGCGTCGTCTTACCAGAACCGGTGCCGCCGGAGACGATGATGTTCAATCGAGAAACCACCGCCGCTTCTAAAAAGTATGCAATGTCGTCGGTCAGAGAGCCAAAGCGTTTGAGATCCTCAACCATCAACTTATCTTTGGCAAACTTCCGGATCGTGATATTCGGCCCATCAATGGCGCACGGTGGGATAACGGCGTTGACGCGCGATCCATCCGGCAAGCGCGCATCGATCAGGGGATGTTCGTATTCCGCCGTCCGACCCAGGGGTAAGACGATGCGCTTGATAATCCGCACGACGTGATCGTCGTCGAGGAATTTATACCCCGTCTCCGCCAGTCTTCCGTCTCTTTCCACGAATACGATGTAGGGGCTGTTGACCATGATCTCGGTGATATCATCCCGATCGATCAAAGGCTGAATCGGGCCAAAGCCAAAGACCTCGTTCATGATACTCCTGTAGAATTTTTCCTTGCTAAGGCCAGAAGGAATTTTTAGATTGCCACTGCTGGCAAACTGTTCCAGGGTCCGAAAGACCGTCTGCTCCCGTTCCGACGTGCGTTCCCAGGGCATATCCAGCGGTAAGTCGGGCGTCAGTTGTTGGCGCAGATGATCGGCAATCTTGAGTTGTAGCCTCAATATCGCAGCTCGCTTCTCGCTAATCGCTCCCCGCTGGCGCGGTGTGTCCGGCGGCTCTGGAAAGAGTTCCAGGAATAGATCATCATCCACTTCCCGCTTGGAAGTCTTGGGTTCAGACACCGGTGCTGCTTCAGGCTGCCCCTGAGGTTCTGCCTCTGCTGACTGTTCGCGTCTAAAAAGCGCCATATAACGTCTCCCTTCTAACGTGTGTGGCGGGTTGAGAATTGAGCGTTGAGACCAACGGAAACGCTTTGGAAGCCATCGCTTCGATCGGCCGGGCTGACCTCATCCCGCCAAACTGTCTTGCAAGAGAGCGACGACGACAGCATACGCCGCCAGCAAATCGCCATCACTCAAGTGTCGTAAGGATTCCTGAAGACCCTCCAAGATCGTGGCCCGTTGATTGGCATCGCGCATCAAAACCAGACTGTCGGCCGTGGGGTATAGACCAGCTTGCCGCAGTAGATTCCGGGTCGCGCCGCCAGGTTCGGCGTATAGATCGAAAGCATCGAGTCGCCGCCCGCATCCGGGGCAATCTTCGATGACGTGACCGGCCAGTTTGCCCCCGTGGATACGAAATCGCTCGCTGTCCAAAATGATGGCGCGTCCACATTGATGGTAGCGCAAATCGAACGTTCCCTCGCTCATCCCCCGGGCAATCCGATCGACATCATCGGGATCAAAATACACGATACCCTCGGCCGCCAACTCATCCGTAAACAGTTCGCGCTCTTTGCTAATGGAATCGTCAGAACCGGCTGCAGGGGCACCAAGCGTTGACAGGTAATCGGCGGCCAATTCTTTTAGCTTGCTAGTAAGCATAATCTACCTTCCCCCTCGACCGTTTTTACACTAGTGATAGTATAGCATCGAGCATGACTGCCGACAAGTTATCAGAGCGCGGGGCGTCTGCCATTCAATAGATCCTCGATCACTTCCCCAACCTTCAGGAGGTCATCGACCGCGACATCGACGTGCCCATCCGGCTGGCCGTCCACCAGTATCGTCGTCATCCCCAGGGCCTTGGCCTGCTCCAGGTTCTGGAGCGTATCCTCGACCATGATACAGGCGGATCCCGGCACGCCCAATATCTCCAACGCACGCTCATAGGCCCGCCGGTCGGCCTTGCTGTGCATCCCCACATCCTCAATGCCGATGACGTGCTCGAAGTGGACGATCACATCCAATGCCCGCAACACCCGCCGGGCATACGTTGACGTCGCGTTGGTATAAACAGCTTTGCTCAGCGGAATCGCCCACAACATCCGATCCAACGCCGGGCTGGGATCAAGATAAGTCTCCACTGGGATGTCGTGCACGAAGAAGAGATAATCGTCGACGTCGATGTCTTGTGCATTTGCCGCCATCAGGCCCGCCAGCGTCGTCCCATAGCGCAGAAAATAACGACGCCGCATCGCCGACGCTTCCTCTGGTGACAGATCGAAGGTCTGCTGCAGCCATTGTTGAATGCGCCGGCCGATCTCTTGCATGACGCCACTGCTGCGCGGATAGAGGGTATCATCCAGATCGAAAATGATGTATTGGAGGGATGCGTTCATGTTGTGAGTTTCAAGTTGCTGGTTTTGGGTTTGTAGATTTGAATGGTCGCCAATATCTCGAATTCTCTTGGGGCTAAGATCTTCGACAGGACAATCTGATGGACGGTAAACAGGTACTGCGGAAATGTGACGTCCTTCGACTCGCATACAGGATTAAACGCCGATACGTCCTCCAACGCCGTGACCAGTCTCGACGAAGCGGTTCGAAAATGAGGCGTCACGTTAATGGCCGCAAGACCTTTTCTGATCTGTGCACTTAGATTTCGCAGGTCTTCCGTCACCTCAATTTGCCAGCGTAAAAGCCGCGTCTGCCAGAATGGGGCGTCAACCGCTACCAACGAGACTGACGTCAAGGGGAACGGTGGAAGCGTGGCCAACCGGGCGTCCAGGCACTCAATAATCTGCGGCAAAATGCTCTCATCTGGCAATGCAAACCGTTGGCAGGTCAGGTGAACCCGCTCGTGGAGCCGCCCCCCGAATAGCGTCTGCAACGCTCTCTGCCGTTGGCGTATCTCGGCGATCTCCCCCGGCGAAGGCTCCGCCAGGATACAGATATCACCCGGCATCGCTGTGCGTGGTCTGGCTGGCATTTTACCCACTTTGGCTGCGCTTACGTAGCGTTCGAGCGTCGATGTGCTATCACCGGTCGCCCAGAAGCCGCCAGACTGCAATCCGACGCATAAAACCAGCCTGAAGCAACCAGGACGATAGCCGAGAGCCCAAACAACGTCCACCAAAAAGCTCGTTTCCTACTCCGCGTTGTCTCCCTAAAATCAGAATCTACAGACACGTGTCAACTCAACTTGTAACCGTTCAGGCCAGGGGAACATTGGACACAGATTTTCACAGATCCACACAGATTGAGGCCATCAAGCAGGCCTTACTTGGCACTCGATGGAAAAAATCTGTGCAATCTGTGTCCCATCGTTCAATCCCATGAACGCTTACCTCAGCTTTTCAGTCAGTTGGGGGGCGTCTAATCCCAAAAAAGAACAAGAGCAGCGCAACTCAGGAAGCGCGTGCGTCGTATCATTGATCGCCGGTTCACACGACCTGCCGCGACGCGAAATCTCACCGGTAGATGCGATGTCCTCCCGGCGCTTCAAGTCAATAGAATCCCGTTTTCTCCCTCATATTCGTCGGCGTCGTCGGTGTTGAACCAGACACCATCCTCCGTCACGTAGCGATATGCGTAACGCCTGCCCTTTTCTAACGTCAAGACGGCGCTATAGGTCGCGTTACTGCGGCGAACGAGGCGGTCGGCCTTCGGGTCCCAATCGTTGAACTCCCCCGCGACGTAAGCGTGCGCTGCGTGGGGATGTTCCTCCGGCAATGCAAAAGAAATCTTGATCCGGTCACTATCCTTCACCTTTCGTCTGAGAATCATCTTTCCCTCCTTGTGTCCTTCCCAAAACACGACAGCGAATTGAGAAAAAAGCGAATTGTAAGCGCATGACTCGAGCGTTCATGCTGTTAACTGCCCTGGTCGCCGTGAGCAACGCCAGAAAATCCGTTTGACTCCTCATTCGTTGTCGTGTCGTCCGAAATCCAACATTGATAATTATATACACAAACGCCCGTTTCGTCTAGTGCTCCCACTCAATGGGAAAATACGTCTGGTATTTTACTGGCCCTTATGTTAGAATGGGGCGTATCTACAAGTTGGGGGAGAGCAGATAGCCCTGTGCTTTTTTGCCACGAATTGCACGAATTTTACGAATTTATCTTCTTTTCTTCGTGTTAATTCGTGAAATTCGTGGCTGATTTGTGGTGCTCCCCCAAGTTTTGTATGCGCCCGTTAGAATGGTAGCCTGCGAACATCCTCTCAACATCTGGATTTGGGCAGTCTAATCCATTCACTCAAACAGGAACAGTCAGCCACTGTAACGAGGAGGCCATATGCTGACCGATAAATCACGCGTGACGCTCTTCTGGTTTACCATCGGGATGATGATCATCGTCGTCGCCAGCGCCATCATCACGCTCGTCCGGGTTGCCGGCGGGCCCATCGCAGAAGAAGCCCCCCTTTCCATCACGCCATCCGATATCTCCCTCTGCCTGGGAGAAGATTACCAGTTCACCGTCGAGGGTCTGGTGGAAGAGGACACCGAACTAATGTGGAGAACCTCAGAAGGCACCATCGACGAGGGACTGTTCTCCGCCGATGCACCGGGTGACTACACCATCACCGTCATCCGCGACCGGCCCCGGGGCGTCGCCCAGGCCAACGTGCACGTCACGCTGTGCACGCCCACGCCAACTCCGGCCGATCCAGCGGGCGACGTCGTGCCGTATGAAGGCGGCGCCCCTATCGCGGGATCGCCCGGCGGGGTGGACATTCGCAACGCCAGCATCGGCGCCAACCTGCGCGTCAACCTGGAACCCGGCGCCGATCTCCCGCCGCAACTGGCCGCTTGGGCCGTCGAGGGAGAGACCGTCCTGTGGATCGAGTTCTACCAGCCCATCCCCGACCCGCCAGCCTATACCGATTGGCTGTTCGCTCTGGACCTGGATGGCGACACCACCACCGGACGCCCCCCCAATTCCGCCCGCATCAACCCAGATATGGGCGACGACGCCGTCATCGGTGTGCTCTACAACCCAGCCAACGGCGACTACGCTCCTTACTTCCTGGTGTGGAACCCGACCCAGGGTGAACTGGTGGACGGCCCCAACGTGATCCGCACCTACATCGACGAGTCCCGCACGATGATCGCGCTGGCGCTACCTTTCGAGACCCTCATCCAGACCGTCGCCCAGACCACCGGCGCCACCTACACGCCCGAAGCGGCGCGAGGCCGGGCCGCGACGCTGTCCTTCGTGCAGGAGCAGAGCGTGATCGACTTTTATCCTAACCGGCCGTGATGGGGGACCGGTATGTTGGTGGACCGATATATTGGTAGACCGGTATGTTGGTAGACCGGTATATTGGTAGATTGGTAAACCGGTAAGGGGGTAAGGGCAGGAGACTCTGTCAGAAGTACGTAAAGGAGTAGAGATGACACGGACGATTAGCATCATTCCCCAACCGGGGAAGTTGGAAGTTGGATCGGGCGCTTTCGCCTTGACGGCTGAGACGAGGATTTTTGCCAGCGACGCTAGCGTGCCGATGGGCTATTACCTGGCGCGGCTGTTGAGGCCCGTGATCGGTTTCCAGCTGCCGGGCGAGCGGACGTCAACGTCCCCGGACACTGCCAATGCCATCACGCTGCGCCTCACGCCAGGATCAGGAAAGAAGCGCCCGGCCCCGGAAAGCTACGCCCTATCCGTGACCGACGCTGGCATCACCATCGAGGCCCCCAGGCCAGCAGGTCTGTTCTACGGCGTGCAGACGTTGCGCCAATTCCTGCCGCCGGCCATCGAAAGCCAGACCTCGCCATCCGGCGTCGCCTGGACGATCCCGCACGTATCTATCGAGGATGCTCCTCGCTATTCTTGGCGCGGCATGCACCTGGACGTGAGCCGCCACTTCTTCTCCGTCTCCTTCGTCAAGCGTTACATCGACTTGCTGGCGATGTACAAGTTCAACCGTTTCCACTGGCACCTGACCGACGATCAGGGCTGGCGCATCGAGATCAAATCGCACCCGCGCCTGACCGAGATCGGCGCGTGGCGGACGGAACGGGATGGCACCATCTCCGGCGGCTTCTACACCCAGGATGAAATCCGCGAGGTCGTGGACTACGCCCGAGAACATTTCATCACCGTCGTCCCGGAGATCGAGATGCCCGGTCACGCCCAGGCGGCCCTGGCGGCCTACCCGGAACTCGCGTGCACCAGCGGCCCCGGGGAGATCGCGGTATGGAATCGCTGGGGCATTTCCAAGGAGGTGTTCTGCGCCGGCAAAGAGGCGACGTTCGATCTACTGGAGGACGTCCTGGCCGAGGTCGTCGCGCTCTTCCCCGGCCCCTACGTCCACGTCGGCGGCGACGAGTGTCCCAAGGACCGCTGGTCGGCCTGCGACGATTGCCAGGCCCGCATCCAGGCGGAGGGGTTGGCCGACGAGAATGCGTTGCAAAGCTACTTCATCAAGCGCATCTCCCGCTTCCTCTCGAAGCGAAACCGGCAACTCATCGGGTGGGACGAGATTCTCGAAGGGGGCTTGGCGGAAAGGGCCATCGTGATGTCGTGGCGCGGGACCGAGGGCGGTATCCAGGCCGCGCGCGCCGGGCACGACGTGATCATGACGCCCACCTCTCACTGTTATTTCGATTACAAGCACGCTGACCGGCCGGACGAACCGGGACAATGGGGCGTCATCCCGCTGAAAAAGGTCTATGACTACGAACCGACCCCCGCCGAACTCACGCCCGCCGAGGCCCAGCACGTCCTGGGCTCCCAGGGCAACGTCTGGTCCGAGAGCATGCCCACCACGCGAGACGTGGAACAGATGGTCTTCCCCCGGCTCTGTGCCCTGGCCGAGGTCGTGTGGTCGCCCCGAGGCCAGCGAGACTGGGAGGATTTCAAGGCCCGCCTGCGCGCCCACGGCGAACGGCTGCAAGCATTGGACGTCGAGTACTACCGCGACCAGGAGATATGGCCTGCGTAGTCAATTGGGGGTGCTGACCCAATGCCCCCGCGAATCACACCAATCCCTCTCGACTGAGCACCTCCCGCACGCGATGAGTCAGAGCGACGAAGGCCGGCGTCTCCATCGTCTCCAACTGGCGCGGGCGGGGCAGGTCGATGGCAATCTCGGCCTTGATGGAGGCGGGGCGCTGGCTCAGCACCAGCACCCGGTCGGCCAGGAGCACGGCCTCGTTCACCGAGTGGGTGACCATCAGCACCGTCTTGCGCCGGGCGCCCCAGATGCGCAGGAGTTCCTGGCTCATGCGCTCCCGCGTCATCGCGTCCAACGCCCCGAAGGGCTCGTCCAGCAGCAAGAGCCGGGGATCGTGGATCAACGCCCGCGCCAGGGCCACCCGCTGGGCCATCCCGCCCGAAAGCTGCGCTGGGTAGGCGTCCTCGAAACCGGCGAGGCCCACCAGGTCCAGCAGGGCCTGGGCCTGGTAACAAGCCTCTCCCCGGCGGCAGCCGTTCAGTTCCAGGGGCAGCATCACGTTCTGCTGCACGGTCCGCCAGGCCATCAGCGTCGGCTCCTGGAAGACCAGGCCCACGTCCCGGCGCGGGTTCCGTACCTCCTCACCATCCAGGTAGACCCGCCCGCTCGTGGGCTGTTCCAGGCCGGCGACCAGGCGCAACAGCGTCGTCTTGCCGCACCCCGAAGGCCCCACGAAGCAGACGAACTCCCCCTCGAAGACGTAGAAACTCACCTCGTCCAGCACCGATAACCACCCACGGGGTTGCCGGTAGCCGATATGCAGGTCTTCAACCCGCAAGAGCGTCTCGCTCAATGCTGCCGCCACCTCTTCCGTCCACCGCCTGTCATCTAATGCCGGCATCGTTCTCGCGATCATGCACACCTGCCTTTCATACGTATGACTCAATCCACATGAGGCGTAAAACGTGAGTGACTGCTCACCTTGTGCCCGCCGGATCACAATCCGGCAGTTTACAGGCGACGAGTTGGCTTCCGTCACCACCCATGATGGTCCTTTTTTTTGCCACGAATTGCACGAATTTTACGAATTTATCTTCTTTTCTTCGTGTCAATTCGTGAAAACCTGTCCTGAGCGTAGTCGAAGGATTCGTGGCTGATTTGTGATGCTCCCCCAAGTTTTGTATGCGCCCATCTGACGATCCCCTTCGAGCAAAGCAAAGCAATCAGATTTAAATGCAATCGCCCTGCCTGACGGAGAGACGGCACCTCTCTGGATGGCGTGTCCCGTAGCCAGAATTACTGTCTAGTATTCACTACCCGACATTCGTGGCCAAGAACCTGATTTTCGATCACGAATCACACGAACGGTCGAATTTCACGAATGTTTTTTGAAATTCGAAGCCAAAATTCGTGTTATTTGTCCATTCGTGACATTCGTGATCCAGAGATGTCGGGTAATAAAGTCTAGTATAGCCGAAACCCAAGAGAGCGCAACAGCCATCGGATCAGCGCTGCTTGCACAGATCGAACGCTTTTCTATCGAGAGAACGTATTGTATAATATGTGATGAGGTCAATTCCAATTCTCAAGGAGGTGGATGAAATGCAAAAGTTTTTCAATTTTGCCTTAGGGGCGCTGGTCGGCGCCCTCGTTGGTTCGGCACTGGCCCTGCTGTTGGCCCCGGCCTCGGGGGTAGAGGTGCAAAATCAAGTGCGATCGCGGGTTCAGGATTTGATCGAAGAAGGACGACGGGCAGCGGCTGCTCGACGTGTGGAATTGGAGAGACAGCTAGAAGCTTTCAAGCAAGGCGAGACCAAGACCAGCAAGGTCAACGTCAAATTGCAATAGCGATCGCTATTTTTCCACAATGCTTAACACGTAATGCGCCGGGTGAGGGGTGAGAGGGCCCAGGCCAGAGATCACGAGGATGGCTTCGTCCCAGCCTTTGCTTTTCAACGGCACGAGCCACTCAGTGGGTCCTTGTTCATCGAGATGCAGGTGTTCTATCGTTGGAACACCTGCATTTTCTTCTTCTAGACCGATAAGGCGTACGAGATAGCGTTGAGCGATTTGGCCATCACTGTGAATGAAGCCGTTGGATTCCCACGTAGGCATCGCACTTTCTAAGTCGTCGACGTAACCAATGGCTGGGATAGCGATGTCATCGACGAAAAAACCCTCCCCGGTGATGGCCGCATCGGTCAGATAGTTGAAGGCTACCGTGACCTGGGTTCCGGCGTAGGGCGCTAGGTCTACCTGTTCCTGAACCCATCTCTGGGAGGGGACGTTTGATTTAGGCATGGTCAACAGCGTACGCCATTCATCGTCATCTGTACCAGCCTCAACAGTGACGTGATCATAACCCCGTTCGACGTCGTACCACGCCCAGTAGGTCATCGTGATCGGTTGACCCGGTTCGATTGCAGAGAAATCGAAGGCGCGAGTGAGGGTCGTCATCGACTCGTCCGCCCGATTCGACCACCAATAATAGCGTCCGCTGTGAGCGGAAGGGGTGAGCAACGTGACCGTCGGCGTTCCGGTGAAACGAAGCACGAGATCGGCGTCTCCCCGGAGAGAGAGATAGGCCGCGCCAAATTGTTGCACCGATGCCTCGATGGTCACGGGATATTGCTCGTAGGAGGCCTCTCGAGCCGGACGGGGCAGATCGAGCGCAGCGGAGGTATAAGGGGACGACGTATTCGCCAGATCCACGTTCAAGTAATTGGCAACGAGCCAGTCTCCAAAGAAATCCTCGAACGTTTGCTCGGCGCCCAGAGCGTCCAGTGTGGCGTCGAAGCCGGCGATCCCGTCCAGCGATTGGCTCATCAACTCGCGGATGCCCTCGTCACCAAAATGCTGGTGAAAGTAAGCGGCGAAGAGAAAGGCCGCACCCCGATGGGGCGGCGTTTCCGTCTCGCGCCACGTGGTCAGGGAGGCGGTGGGGCTTTCCAGATACGCCTGCGCATCCTCCGTCGATTGTAATCCCGCTAACTGAAGCGCTAACTCCGCCAACCCCTCCTTGACCCAGCGCTTCTCATTGCGATCCTGGAACCATTGGATGATGCGTTGAAAATGGCCGGTCAGCAAGGCGTAATAGGCCGGACTGCCAACCTCGACGTTTGTATGGACGACGATGAGTTCCGCTTCGTTAGAATATGGGTAGACCTCGCGGGGCAA
>DSAR01000138.1 GCA_011046405.1 Chloroflexota bacterium
AGCCGAACTGGCCCACGATCCGGCGGGTGAGCATCCCCATCACCGGGCTGCCAGTCGCGCTCGACGGCTACACCATCGTGCAGCTTTCGGATCTGCACCGGGGGCCGGTCGTCACCGAGGACGACTTGGACCGGGCCGTGGGGCTGGCGCTGCGGGCGGAAAGCGATCTGTTCGTGCTGACCGGCGATTTCGTCTCCCGCACCGCCCACTACGCCCTGTCCTGCGCCCAGGCTCTCCGCCCGCTGGTGAGAGAAAGGCCAACGCTCGCCTGCCTGGGCAATCACGATCACTGGACCGACGCCGTCACCGTCGCCCACGCGCTGACGAGCGAAGGGATCACCGTGCTGCGCAATGAATCGTTGAACGTAGCCGAGGGACTCTGGGTCGCGGCGGTCGACGACGTCTGGGAACGACGCGCTGACCTGGGCCGCGCACTAGAAGGGATACCCGGCGCGGCCACGATCGTCCTGCTGGTCCACGAGCCCGATTACGCTGACCAGGTCGTGGCCGATGGTCGCGTGCACCTGCAGCTTTCAGGTCACTCGCACGGGGGGCAGGTCCGCTTGCCCTTCTTGGGAGTGCCGGTGTTACCTTACCTGGCCCGGAAATACGTCGCCGGGCGGTACCAGGTCGGCCACACGTGGCTTTACGTCAACCGGGGGATCGGCGTCGTTCGGCCGGCGGTGCGCTTCAACTGCCGGCCTGAGGTGACCCACCTCACGCTGCGGCGGGCTACGGGAGAATAGAATCCCACGCCGCCTGGGCGGCCGCTTGCTCGGCCGTCTGTTTGCTGCGTCCCTCGCCCCGGCTCACGACCTTGTTGCCAAACAGAACTTCCGCCTCGAACACCTTGGCGTGATCGGGCCCTTTCTCCGCGACGATGCGATAACGGGGCGTGATCGCCAATTCCGCCTGGCTCCACTCCTGCAACCGGCTCTTGGCGTCGACGTCCGCCTCGGCCGCCAGGATCGCCTCGGCCACCGGTCCGGCGAGAGGTTCGAAGAAATCGCGCGCCGCCTTCATCCCGGCGTCCAGGTAGAGCGCGCCCACCACCGCCTCGAAAGCGTCGCACAAATTGTGATCTCGCTCCCGCCCACCGGCCTCCTCCTCGCCGTAACCCAGCCGCATCGCTGCCCCGATCCCCACCTGGCGGGCCAATTGGGCCAACGTCCCGGTGCACACCAACGACGCTCGCAGACGTGTCATGGGGCCCTCGTCGAACTCGGGATAGTGACGATAGACCCACGCCCCGGCGACGAAGTCGAGCACCGCGTCGCCCAGGAACTCCAGGCGCTGGTTGTCGCCCACGCCATCGTCGGCGTGCTCGTTGGCGTAGGACGAATGGGTCAACGCGCGCAACAGGAGCCCCCGGTCGCAGAAACGGTGCCCCAGCGCGGTCTGCAAGGCCTCGAAACGGGCCTCCCAGGCCTGATCGTCGTCGCCGATCATTCCGTTTGGCTCAACGTCTGCCAAGTTATCCGCGTTATCTGCCATCCCGTCCCGACCCTGCCTCGCCTCGCGCCGCCAACCGATTCCCGTACTTCTCTAACGCTGTGTCCAGGGCCTCCCCGGCATCCACGCCGCACGTCTCGGTCAAGAGCAGCAGGCTGTACAGTGCGTCTCCCAGCTCATTTTTCAACCGATCCGCCGATTGGGGCGAAAACAGGGCTTCCTGCCGCCCGTAGTCGGTGGCCAACAACACCTCTTTGGTGACCTCGCCGACCTCCGCCACCAGGTCCAACGTGTGTGTGACGGGATCGTGGAGGAGATCGTTTTGGCGGGCGAATGACGCGGCCCGGCTCTGCCAGTTATGTTCCAAGTCGATTATGCCTCCGCTCGGTCAAGCTAAGCTTCTTCCCGCAGTTCCCGGCTCAAGCGCAGCCGGAAACGGGCCAGGTCGACGAAGGCCTTGGCGATCACCCTGAGATTCGCCCCGGTCGCCTCGCCCGCCACCCGGGGAAGATGGGTCACCGGCACGTCGACGATGCGATAGCCCCGGGCCTTGGCCCCGGCCAGGAACTCCGTATCGATCATCGCGCCCGCCGACGTGACGTGCACGTGGTCCAACAACTCGCGTTTGAACAACTTGAAACCGCAGTCGATGTCGCGGCATAGGTAGCCGAACAACAGGCGCACGAGTGTGTTCCAGCCGAAGGCATTGACCTTGCGGATGAAGTGATCCTGCCGCTCGGCCCGGTAGCCCGACACGATGTCGGCCTGCTCGATTTTCTCCAACAGGCGCGTGATCTCGCTGAAATCAAACTGCTTGTCGGCCGGGGTGAAAGCGATCAGGTCCTTGCTCGCCGCCTCGAATCCGGCCTTCAGCGAGCCGCCATATCCCCGGTTGGGGTAGTGCTCGATCATGCGGAAGTTGGGGATCTGACCCTCCAACTGGCGGCCGATCTCGCCCGTGCGGTCGGTGCTGCCGTCGTTGACCAGGATGATCTCGTAGTCCCGGTCCAGTTGCCGGGCTACCTCCGAGACCTCTCTCACGGCCGCCTCGACGTTCTCCTCCTCATTGTATGCAGGTAAAACGATAGATAGGCTGGGTTTTTCAGGCATCTTTTTTTGGCTAGTCCATCATCAGGACGTCGGATACTTGCTCGATGGCCCAATCCAATTCCTCTTGCGTGATGACCAGGGGCGGGGCCAGGCGGATGACGTGCTCGTGGGTTTCCTTGGCCAGAACGCCCCGTTCTTGCAGAGCTTCGCAGAAACGGCGCGCGCCACCGGCCTCGTACTTGAGCACGATACCGACGAACAGGCCCTTGCCGCGAACCAGTTTCACGTGGGGGCTGTCGACCGCCTGCAAGCGCGAAAGCAGATAATCGCCCATCTCCGCCGCCCGCTCGCAGAGTTTCTCGTCCTGGATGACCTGGAGCGCCTCGCGGGCCACGATGCAGGCCAGCGGATTCCCGCCGAAGGTCGAGCCGTGGTCGCCGGGGTTGAAGACGCCCAGCACTTCCTTCGAGGCCACGACGGCCGAGACGGGGTACATGCCGCCTGAGAGTGCCTTGCCTAACGTGACCACGTCGGGTCGGACGTTCTCGTGATCGCAGGCCAGGAGTTTGCCCGTGCGCCCCAGGCCGCTCTGGATCTCGTCGGCGATCATCAACACGTTGTGCTCGTCGCACAACTGGCGCACCCGTTGGAGATATCCTGCCTGCGGGACGATGACGCCCCCCTCGCCCTGGACCGGCTCGAAAATGAAGCCCGCCGTATTGGGCGTGATGGCCCGTTCCAGCGCGCCGGCGTCACCGTAGGGGATGAGTTTGAAGCCCGGCGTGAAGGGTCCGAAGCCCTCCCGGTACTGCTCTTCGGGCGAGAACGTGATGATGGTGATGGTGCGACCGTGGAAATTGCCGGTGCAGGCGATGATCTCGGCCTGGCCGTCGGCCACGCCCTTGACCTCGTAGCCCCACTTGCGGGTCGCCTTGAGCGCTGTCTCCACCGCCTCGGCCCCTGAGTTCATCGGCAGCATCATCTCGTAACCGACCAGCTCGCACAACTCCTTCGCAAACAACGGGAGTTGGTCATTGCGGAACGCTCGCGACGTCAGGGCCAGTTTCCGGGCCTGATCCACCATCGCCTGCACGATCCGGGGGTGGCAGTGTCCCTGGTTGACTGCCGAATAGGCCGAGAGGCAGTCCATATACTTGCGTCCCTCTACGTCCCAAACCCACACCCCCTCGCCCCGCGCCAGCACGACGTCGAGCGGCTTGTAATTGTGCGCGTTGTACTCGTTTTCCAGCGCGATATAATCCTGTGTGCTTTTCTTATTCACCTCTCACTCCTCGATTCTGGGGCCCATTTCGAGATCATCGGGCCAAGTCTATCTGAAAAAAAACCAATACCTGACTTATATTAACACATGACAGGCGATCAATCAACCGACAGACGTCACATTCTCCACAGCTATTGGTCATCGGCTGATTCATTACTCGACATCTCGGGATCACGAATGACACGAATAGACAAATGACACGAATCTTGGCTCGAATTGTGAAGAAATATTGTAACTGCTCAGCCTAGCGCCCGTTTGCAGCGGATGGGCGGGGGCCCCCACTCTCCATCGCAGCAAGGGACTGGCCTGAGCAGACGATACCCACTTGACGGCCAGAGGAATCGCCACTATGGCGATCAGTAGAATGCCCAAGGGTAAATTCACTGAGCAGTTTCCTCTTTCACGATCTGGATCAGGAAAGGCGCGATGTCATTCAACGCAAATATTTCGTCGACCACCCCCTCTCGAATGGCCGACAGGGGCATCATTGCCACCTCGGCCGTCGCGGGGTCCTGGGCGATGGTCAGGCCCCCTTTTTCCTTGATCTTTCTCATGCCAGCTGTACCATCGGTGCTCGCTCCGGTCAGGATAATGCCAATCAGACCGGCGCGATAGGTCTGGGCAGCCGTATCGAACAGTACGTCTATCGAGGGACGCGAATAACAGACTTTGGCATCTATCGATAGAGACAGGGTCCGATCCTGTTCGACGAGTAGATGATAATTGGATGGGGCCAGATAGACGTACCCCGGCTGTATCGGTTCTTTTTCGTCCGCTTCCTTTAGCACGAGAGCACACAACTCACCGAGAGAAAAGCTCAAAAAATCTTCCGCGACAGGCAAACGGTGCTGAACCACGAGTATGGGCAGCCCAAAATCGGCTGGCAGCGGGGCGAGTACTGCTTGCAGGGCGTTCAGCCCGCCGGCAGAAGCGCCGATGACGATTGCTTGATATGGATTGCTCTCCACTTACATCGCCTGTTTGGCCAGCGCCGACTTGGCTTCTTCAAGCTCGGACTTGACCTGGATCAATGCCTCTCTCTTGTCATTCAATTCGCTTACCAGTTCTTGCACCTTGGCCTGCAGGTAATACAGTTCGAGAAAAACCTTGACTTTACCGAGCAGAATTTCTGGGACAAACGGTTTGCTCAGGAAATCGACGGCTCCACCGGGATCGAATCCCTTTTGATGCCGATACTCCTCGGTCCGAATGCCGCTGATAAAGATAACGGGTAGATTGGCCGTGCTGGGATTACCGCGCCACAGTTCCA
Organism: Chloroflexota bacterium; assembly: GCA_011046405.1. Classification (GTDB taxonomy): domain Bacteria; phylum Chloroflexota; class Anaerolineae; order B4-G1; family B4-G1; genus DSAR01. The sequence continues at coordinate 5,055 of DSAR01000138.1, forward strand.
CCAACTCGTAACCGCTCATCTCGGGCATTTGCACATCGACGATGGCCAGGCAGAAATCGTGCTCCAGGGTCAGTCCCAGTGCCTCGGAACCGGACGTGGCCTGGATGATCTCCACCGGGCCCAATCTTTTCAATAGACTTCCAATCGCGTATAGATGCTGCGACTTGTCGTCGACGACCAGGATTTTGGGTGGAAGTGTGTTCATATCATACCTCTTTGTTGCAAACTGTGTCATCGAAGCTGTATTCCAGCCGACGCGAAACCAACACGTCGACGGTTCCTTTTCGAATGGCCGAAAGCGGCACCGCTGCCGATTCGGCGCTGATAGGGGCCTGGGCAATGGCCAGGTAGCCCTTTGTATTTTTCAGGATTGGACTTTTTTGCACTGATATATTTTTTCCTTGGCTGAAAAATCGAGAAAATCACCCTTGACGTCAGAGAATCGAAGCGTTTCCTTGCTGCCTATGCAAAGAAAAGCATTGTAGCACAGGCTATCCCGAAACAGCCTCAAGACCCGATTTTGCAGCGCGCGATCGAAATAGATCATCACGTTGCGACATAGAATCAGGTGCATCTCGCTGAACACACCGTCGGTGGCCAGGTTGTGATTGGCAAAGGTGACGTTCTCTTGCAGCGATCGATCGACGATGATCGATTGGTACTGGGCCCGATAATAGTCGGCCAATGACTTTTTCCCACCCGCTTTTTGATAATTGCGGCTATACTCCTGGATGCGCTCCATGGGATAGATCCTGGACCGGGCTTTTTCCAGGGCGGTATCGTTGAAATCGGTGGCATAGATGCGAGATCGCTCGTACAGGCCCTCCTCTTTGAGCAGGATGGCCAGGGAATAGACCTCTTCGCCGGTCGCGCAGCCCGCCTGCCACACGTTGATGAACGGGAATGTCTTCAAGAACGGAACGACCTTTTCCCGCAGCGCCAGGTAAAACCAGGGATCGCGGAACATTTCGGTCACCGTCACCGAAATATCGAGAAACAGCGACGTAAAGGCCTCCTCGTCGTGGAGGATGCTGGGTATCAGGTCCGAGATTCTGTCGAAACTGGTCCTGGACAGGTGATGCTGTACGCGGCGCTTGATCGACGCCTGGCTGTATTGTTTGAAATCATAACCATAGCGTTGATAGATCGCATCCAACAGCAAGCTGACTTCGATCTGGCTCACATCTGCATTTTCCACAATGGCGCCCTCTCTGCCTACTGCCTACTGATACAACCACACCCGCAACATCGAAAACAAACGATCCACGTCGATAGGTTTAGGTAGATAATCGTTCGCCCCGGCGGCCAGGCACTTTTCCCGGTCTCCCTTCATCGCCTTGGCGGTGAGCGCCAGGATCGGCAATCCCCTGAACTTTTGTTGGGCGCGGATGCGTTCGATGGTCGCGTAACCGTCCATGACAGGCATCATGATGTCCATCAACACCAGGTCGATGTCCGGGTCGTCGGTCAGCAGATCCAGGGCTTTTTGGCCCGATGGCGCGATCAGCGCCTCTATCCCCCGCTCGGACAGGAGCTTGGATAGAGCGAACGAGTTGCGCATGTCGTCGTCCACGATGAGGATCTTTTTGCCCGCCAACTGGACGTCCCCGTTGTATAATTGCTTGATCGTCTTTTGTTTCTCTTGCGGCATATCGGCCACTACCTGGTGCAGGAACAGGGCCGTTTCGTCCAGCAGCCGCTCCGGTGACTTGACCCCCTTGACGATCACGCTGTCGGCGTACTTCATCAACTCGTGATTCTCCTCCGGCGTCAGGTCCCGGCCGGTGTAGACGATGACCGGGCACTTGGCGATGCGCCTGTCGCCGTTCATCTGGTTCAACACCTCGAAACCGGTCATGTCCGGCAGGTTGAGATCGACGATCATACAATCGAAGTGCTGGGACTTGAGCAGGTCCAGCGCGGCCTGTCCGCAATCGGCCTCGACGATCTGCACGTCGTTGCCGCTCAGCAGCTTTTGGACGCTGATCCTCGACCTGGGGTCGTCCTCCACCAACAGCAGGGTCTTGATCTCCTGGGAGATGAACTGCTCGATCTTTTGGAACGACTCGTCTAGCCCTTCTTGGCTGACCGGCTTGGTCAGGTAGCCCATGGCCCCCTTTCGGTAGGCGTCCAACACCTCTTCGTCCACCGATATGATGTGCACCGGGATGTGGCGCGTGTCGGGATCGTGCTTGAGCATGTCCAAGATATCCCAGCCGCTGACGTCGGGCAGGTTCAGATCGAGCATCACGGCGTCCGGTCGATAGGCGCTGACCATCTCCAGTCCGGCCTTGCCTGCTCCGGCGATGAGACATTTGAATGCCTTGTCGTGGGCGTAATCGCGCAGAATCCGGGCGAACCTGGGGTCATCCTCGACGATGAGCAAGACCTTGTCGCCTTCTTGTAGATTCACGCGGTCGTCCGCTGGCATAGGCTGGGCATGGGCTTTGACCGGCGCTGCTTGCGGCACCGACACAGGTTCGGCGTCCCGGGCAGCGGGTTGCTCCGCGCCCTCGTCCGTCGCCCCGATGGGCAGATAGAGTGTAAAGGTGCTGCCCTTTCCAGGTTCGCTCTCCAGGCCGAGCTGACCACCCAACTTGGCCGCCAACTCCCTGGAGATGGAAAGACCCAGGCCGGTGCCGCCATACTGCCGGCTGGCGCTCCCGTCGGCCTGCTGGAACGCCTCGAAGACGACCCTTTGATCCTCCGGCGATATGCCAATGCCGGTGTCGGTGACGCCGATGGCGATGGCCTGGGCGGGATCGAGTCCGCTCTGCGACAGGTCTGTGCCGACATCGGGGCGGTAGACGTCCAGGTCGACGCTGCCCTCGTCGGTGAATTTGAAGGCGTTGGAGAGCAGGTTCTTGACGATCTGGTTCACCCGCTGCGAGTCGGTCTGGATGCTGGACGGCAGGTCGTCGGCCAGCCGAATGTTCAGATTCAGTCCCTTTTCCTCCGCGATGTGGTCAAACTGCGTCTTTGCAGCGGTCGCCAGGTCGCTCAGTGGCATGGTCTCGATGCGGAAGGTCATCTTGCCGGCTTCCACCTTGGATAGGTCGAGGATGTCGTTGATCAGCCGCAGCAGGTCGTTGCCGCTGCCATAGATGATCTGGGCCGATTCGATCTGCTCGTTGGAGAGATTTCCCTCCTCGTTGTCGGCCAGCATGCGGGCCAGGATGAGCAGGCTGTTCAGCGGCGTGCGCAACTCGTGGGACATGTTGGCCAGGAACTCTGACTTGTACTTGCTGGCCAGGGCCAGTTCTTCGGCCTTTCGCTCCAGTTCTTGTTGGGCCACTTTGAGCTCTCGATTATGCTGATCCAGGATGGCCTGTTTCTCCTTCAATTGTGTCTCTGAGGTTCTCAAACTCTCCGTTTGGGCCTCCAGTTCCTCGTTGGCCACCCGCAGTTCCTCTCCCTGGGCCTGTAATTCCTCGGCCTGCTGCTGGGTTTCGTGCAGCAGTTCGTCGATGCGCGCGCGGGCCTGGGCCGTGTTGAAAGCGATGCCGATGCTGTTCAGCGCGGCCAGAACGAATTCGGTCTGGGCCGGGCTGAATTCGGTCAGTGTGCCCATCTCGATCACGCCCACGACTCGGTTTTCGTACATAAAGGGGTAGAGCATAAGGTGCCGGGGAACCGTCTCGCCCAGGCCGGAACTGACGGTGATATAGTCGTCGGGGACGTCGGCGACCATCAGCGCTTGCTTTTCCAGCGCGGCTTGCCCCACCAGCCCCTGACCAAAACCGATCGTTTTAGCCGAGCTTTTGTTGGTATAGGCGTAACTGCCGGCTATGCTCAACACATCGTCGTCTGCAACGTACAGCGCGCCAATCTGGGCCTCGAGGTACTGGCACAACTTGCGAATGACGTTGTTCGCCAGGGTCTGGATATCTTGCTCGCCCCGCATGCCGTCGCTTAACTTGGCCAGGCCGGTTGTGTGCCAGATCTGCCCTTCCAGGGCCTGGTTGGCGGCCTCGGCGCTCTCCCTGGCCTGGGCCGTCTCCTCGAGGGCGGCCTGGGTCTGGGCAAAGAGCTGGGCGTTCAGGATGGCGTTGGCAATCTGGGCCGCCATCGTCTGCATGATCGATACGTCCTCCTCGCTAAAGGCGGACGCGATCTCGCTCTGCACGCTCAGGGCGCCGACGGTCTTGCCGCCGGCGATCAACGGCAGTGCCATCTCGGAGCGGGTCTCGGGCAGCAGTGGGTTATCGAAGGTCGTGACGTTTTCGCCCACGTCCAGCGCGATGTGCGCCTGGCCCTGGGCCACGCAGCGTCCGATCAGGGAACTGCCGTCGAGGGCCAATTTCAGGCCCTGTTCCAGCATCTGTTGACCGATCTCACCGGTGGCGGCTCGCAGGACGGCCCACTGGCCCGGTTCGCCGGTCCATTCGCCGCTCTCGTCCACCCGGAACAATCCCACGTAATAATAGCCAAAGCGCTCGCGGATCAGTTCTACCACCTGTCGCTCCAGTTCGTGTGGATCCACCAGGCGACCAAAGGCCTCAGACACCTGGGCCGCCGTCTCCAACTGGGCGCTTCGGTAGGCCAGCGCCTGCGTCCGCTCGGCCACCCGCTGTTCCAGGGTGCCCATGATCTCTTGCAGCCGAGCGGCCATGGCGTTGAAAGCGTTCGCCAATGCACCGGTCTCGTCCTGGGTTTCGATGTCGATGCGGTGCGACAGGTCTCCGTCGCCGATGATGCTTGCTCCCTCTTGCAGGCGATTCAGCGGCCGGACGACGATGCGTGTCGTGTACCAGCCCAACGCGGCGGCCGCCACGCTGGTGGCGACGATGATGCCCACGTTGATCAGCGCATTCCGCACGACGCCGGCCAGGGCCTCTCGCGTGGGCGTTTCCGTTACGACGTACCAATCTACCTCTTCGAGCTGCTGGTAGCTGCCGATGACTTTGTCGCCCTCCAGCCCGACGTATGCACCGCCGATGTCCCGGCCCTGCAGGATCTCTTGAATTCCCGCGTCCATCAGCTCGCTCAGGTTTTGGCCTCTCAGGACCAGGGATGGATTGCGATGGGCGATCAGCCACCCATCCTGGTTTACCACGTAGGCATAGCCTGTCTGGCCAATCTCCATCTCTGCGATGACGTCCCACATGTACTTGAGGTTCACGTCTGCCGAGAGTACACCGGCGACCTGGTTCTGCTCGTCCCTTATCGGGACGGCCAGGGTGACGAACGGCTCGCCGTATTGGGAGAACGAGACAGGGCTCAGGTAACGTTCGCCTCCCTGGGCCGTCACAAAGTCGGCGGAATCCGCGCGGCTGCCCAGGCTTTCCCGGGTGACCAACTCGTAGCGTGATACCTTGGCGACTTCCTGTCCCACAGCATCCATCAGGGTGAGTGAATCGAAACCGCTGGCATAGGCCAACAACTCTCCCAGGATCGTTTCGCCAGAGGCGTCGACGCGCAAAGCCGAGGAGTTGGCCACCAGGGTCATTTCGCCCTCGATCTGTGCCAGGTAGGCATCTATGGCGTTGGCCGCGTTCTTGGCGGCCTCGTGCTGCAGGGCCTGGGTCTGGGCGCTGTCTTTAACAAAGCCGCTCGTGGCCTGAAAAACACCCAGAACGATCAGGGGCACGATGGCGCCGATGATAAAGATGATCAAAAAGCGGGTAGCCAGTGACATGAACCGCTTGTTTGTAGATTTTTCGCTCATGGTCACATTATCCTGTGTAATCTCTGCTTATCCCAACGATGGCATATTAGACTTCCAAAGTCTATAACGACTCATTTCATCGGCTGAATCTTTGCAAAAGCTCGGTTTCTTGCGCTCCAAGGCCATTTTCTAGACTTCGGAAGTCTGAGATCAGCTAATGTGCCAGTCGAGTTATGCACGTTTAACGAACGATGCTGCTTGCCTGGCGCAGGACCGTATCCGGGATTTCGAGACCAAGCGTCTCGGCTTGTTGGATGTTGATGGTCAAGAAATACTCGGCCGTCTCCACCGGCAGCGTGGCCGGGTCGCTTCCCCTGAAAATCCGGTCCGCCAGGCGAGCGCCCTGCTTGGCTTCTTCGCTCACGTCGACCGAAAAGGTAAAGATGGGGTGGGGTGGGTCGTTGATCAGCCGGTTGTACGTGCCGATCGGGATGTTGCGTTCGAGCGCGATCTGGCCCAATGCCTCCACGCCCGGCTCCAGGCTGGGCAACGGCACCACCAAAAAGATGGCCGCTCCCTCGGGCAGCTCTCGCACGGTGGCCAACATCTCGTCGATGCTGTTCGCCTCGCCCGGCAGCAGTTCGATCCCCAGCGCAGGCGCGGCCTGGCGCAGGCTTTCGATGATCGGCGTAGAGATTCCATCGGCCGGGTTGTAGGGCACATAGACCTGTTCAGTTCCCGGCAGGATCTTGGTCAGCCATTCCAGCCCCTTGGGCGATTGGTCCACGACCTGCACGCCGGTCACGTTGCCGCCGGGGTTGGCGATGCTGTCCACGACTCCTTCCTGGACCGGATTGATGACCGGGGTGAACAGCACAGGAATGTCGGTGCCCTCCACGGCGCTCTTGGCCGCCTGGGTGGGCAAAGTACCCATGCAAAAGATCAGGTCCACGCCTTGCTCGCGGAGGTTGTTGGCCTCACGCTCGAACGTCGCCAGATCTAGCCCCGCGTCGATATTCTGAATGTAGGTGATATTTTCCCCCTCGACGTAGCCCAGGTCGGCCATGTGAATCTTGAAATTGTCGTAGATGGGCGTCAGCCACGGTATCTCGATCATCACGCCGACGGTGTAGGTTTTGGCTTGCTCC
>DSAR01000571.1 GCA_011046405.1 Chloroflexota bacterium
CCCGCGCGACCCGCGTGACCCGCGCGACCCGCGCGACGACGTAGGGGTTCGCCTTGTGCGACCCCGCGCGACCCGCGTGACCCGCGCGACCCGCGCGACGACGTAGGGGTTCGCCTTGTGCGAACCCGCGCGACCCCGCGCGATTTCCATAAGGAGCATGGGTGGATGAAAAAAATTGTTTTAGCCTCTGAGAATCCGGTGAAAATCGAAGCGACGTTACAGGGCTTCCAGATGATGTTTCCTGGCGAGACCTTCGACGTCTTGTCCGTCTCTGTCCCCTCCCGGGTCGACGATCAGCCCCGCTCGCGGGAGGAGACGTTGCAGGGGGCGTTGAATCGGGCCCAGGGCGCGGCGGAACGGGCGCCCGAGGCCGATTACTGGGTGGGGATCGAGGGAGGTATAGAGGAGATCGCCGGCGAGATGGCCGTCTTCGCCTGGATCGTCGTGCGCTCGTCCGACCTGATTGGCAAGAGCCAGACAGGTATGTTTTTCTTACCCCCGAAGATCAAAACGTTGATCGAGCAGGGATTGGAGATGGGTGAGGCGGACGACATCGTTTTCGACATGACAGATTCAGGTCAGAAGGAGGGTGCCATTGGCGTCTTGACTGAAAACGTGATCGATCGTGCCCGATTCTACCAGCACGCCGTGATCCTGGCCCTGGTGCCGTTCAAGAACACGAGGTTTTATTCGAAACCACCGGAGGATGAATGATGCCTGCTCAAGAAACTCAGGAAACTTCAAATTGTGATATGGCGCGTATGTTTGATCTGGGGCAGTGCATATCGACCGCTCTTTCCGGCGCCCTGGTCTTCATGCGCCGGACGTTCAAGCTTGAGCGCAAGACCGGCGATGGGATCGAGAGCGGTGGCTGGAGCCAATTCTTGCAGGAGAAGATCAAAGCGCCGACGGTCACGGGTACGGCCTGTATCATCACGTCGATGATGGCGGCCGGCGAAAGCCGCCATTCGGAGTACGTCAGGATGGGCAAACGCCTGATCATCGAGCACGCGCGCGAAGATGGCGGTTGGAGCAAGCCTAGTCTGAAGCGTTATTATAGCTTGACGCTGGTCACGTGCCTGGCGCTGCGGGCCCTGCTGGACGCCGACCAGCCTTCATCCTCTGTTTCCATTCAGGACGGCGTCCGGTGGCTCCTGGACGCTCAAAATCCGGATGGGGGATGGGGGAACCTGGCGCAGGATCAGAAGAGCGACGTGACCAGCACGGCTTATGCCCTGCGGGTGCTGACGCGCACCGTCGCCGGTCACCCAGACCTGGAAACCGGGATTGAACGCGGTCACAAGTGGCTCGTCGATACACAGAACGCGGACTGCTCGTGGGGGCGGGCGCCGGGCGACCCGGGGAGCTTGCCTTACGTTTCTCACGCGGTGGAGGGTCTGCTGGCCTGTGGCGTCGACGCGGCCTCACTGGCCCCCGTTCGCGATTGGGTGTTGGCCAATATCCCCGAGGGGGCGCAATTCATCGATCACTACGTGGTCGAATTGCCGGACGGGACGACGGAGCGCCTGATCTGGACCCATTTGACTGACGAGCGATCCCTGATCGCTTTGCTCCGCTTAGGGGCCGATATCACGTCGCCGGTGCTCGAGCGGCTCGTCGGGCGGATCCTCGCCCACCAGGTGGACGGCAGATATTGGCGCGTCGACACCGTCCCCCGGGCGGCACCTTCCTGGGCTATGGTGGAATCGATCCTGGCGCTGCGCCTGTACCTGGATCGACTGGAACACCAGGGCTCGGTGATCGCGTTGTCGCGGGCCGTCGCCGAGTTGCAGGAAACCGTCGCGGCCCACGCGGAACGCATCGCGCGCCTGGAGGCACGGGTGGCGCCTTCCTTCAAGGTCAGGCTGATGGGCTGGCTGGGGCTCCAGGGAGATGAGTGATAGATCGGTGGACAACGATTAGCATGCAGCTCCATTCGTTTGCTGACGACGTGCGACCTGGCCTGATCGTCCATCCAGACCGGCGGGCCGACCGGCTCAAGCGGCGCATGCTGGCCGGGCGGGAGGATGTGCCGCGCACGAATTGTGTTTCGCGCACGGTCGACTACCTGGAGCAGATTGCCCTGATTCTCTGCCAGCACGCGCGTGCTCACATCGTGCGGGCGGGTGGGGCGCGAGCCTTCGTGCCGTTGCTGGTGCTGCGCGGGGGGCTGGTGATGCGCCCGGCCATCGCGCGCGTTTTCCCCCGGTCGCCGGTGGGTCTTGTCGTGCCCTTTCGTCAGTCCTCCCTGGAGGAACCGGTGATCGTATACGGTGACGTGCCTGTTCCCTCGCAACGAGATCAGGTGCCCCATTACCTGGTGGCCGACCTCTTGCTGGCGACCGGGAGCACGGTGGTGGCCGCCTTGGACAGCGTCTACGCCCGCGTGGGGCCGGTCATTGGCGACGATTTCCCGGTGGCAGTGTTGGCCCCGTTCGCCGCGACCGTGGGCATTCAGGCGGTGTTGGCGCGCTTCCCCGATGTTGTCATCCACGCCATCTGGCACCGGGAGCAGGTGGACCAGGACCGGCGCATGGTCGGGCCGGGCTTCGACATCGGGGATTATGCCTTGGGCGGGGAATGCGCCCGGCGTGTCCGGTGGGCGTGCCAGGTTCAGGCGTGAATTTTCAGAAATGAGTTCAGAAATGAGTTTCCGATGACCACGACGCAGGTTAGCGGACAGTTCGACGCGTTTGGCGAGGCGTACCAGCATTGGGAACGCTTGAGGAGTCCCATCGTCTACCGACGATTGGTGGCGCTCGCGCCGGGACCGTGGGGCCGGGTGTTGTACGTCGGTTGCGGGGCGGGCAGCGTGGCTTTCCTGCTGGCGGAGCGCGCCAGCGACGTGATCGGGGTGGATCTTTCGCCTGGGTTGCTATCTCTGGCGGAGGATCGACGGCGGCGAGAATGCGTCGGCAACGTGACGTTCGAGAATGTGGCGTTCGCGAACGCCGACGCCGCCAGCTTGCCCTTTCGCGCGGGCGCGTTCGATCTGATCTTCAGCTATGGCGTGTTTCATCACCTGGATGCTGACCGGGTTCTGCCCCAGGTCGGGCGGTTGCTGGTGGTCGGCGGACGGGGCATCGTGTTCGATTACGTGACGTCGGACCCCCGGTTGAACGCCTCGCCGCTCTGGCAGATCATCCAAGCGTTCAAGAGCGCGCCCGGATACTGGCGCCGTTATGGTTGGCGCGCGGCCTGGCGGATCGTGGCCTTCCGGGTGAGCGGGCGGTGGCTGCGGCACGTGTGTCAGGATCATTTCTTGACGGCGGAACAGTTTCGCGAGACTTTTCGCACGCATTTCCACCGGTGCCATTTCGAGCGATACGGCGGCCTGATGGCGGCGGTGGGTGAGCGTTTGGCGGATAAGGCGGTGTTGGCGTGACTTCGATCTGTGTGATTGGCGACGTGATGCTCGACGTGGTGACCTCACTGGAACCCTACTCGCTGGACGAGGTTCGAGACTTGCAGCACGTCCGGCGGCCCATCGATCTGCTGCCGGGCGGCAGCGGCGCGATGTTCGCCCTGGCGGCCGTGGGTGAGGGCTTCGAGGACGTGCGATTGCTTGCCAAGGTTGGCGCCGACGCAAAAGGGGAAACGGAGGCCGACGTCGCGGCCCAATTGGTGTTGAAGCAATTGGAAAGGCAAGGGATCGAGACCTATACCGCCCTGGATCATGAAACGCCCACGGGGACGGTGATCATCATGTACTTGCCCGGAGAGGAACGGCTCCTGGTGGCGGAAGCCGGGGCCAACAGCCGTTTCTGCCCGGCCGACGTGAACCCGGCGATGGAACGTGCGGTTCAGGACGCCGACGTGCTCTTCGTCTCGGGCTACGGCCTACTGGACGACGTCAGGGCGCAGGCCCTGGTCCACCTGATGCGGGAGGCGCGAGAGGCTGGCGCTCTGGTCGTCCTGGACGTCGTGCCCCACTCGATCTATAAGCTGATGAACCTCGAGGCTTTTCTGGCGTTGACGGCCTCGGTGCACGTGATCGCCGCAGAGGTCAACACGATGAAGCGTTTGTTTCTTTTGGGGGCGGACCGGCTGCCGGAGAGCGACGCGCCGATTGCCAAGCTGGCGGATCGGCTCTTCGATTACTACGACGCGGCCATTCTGCAACCGGAACTGGCGCGTCAGGTCGTCGTCGACAGACGAGGGATCATTGAGACCCTTGAGACCGGCAGCGGGCGCCTATCTCCGCATCAGTTGCGGGGCTTTAGCGAGCGGATGATCGCCCGGTCGTTGCTGAAACACTACCCTCGGCTGGCGACTGCCGTGTGAGCGCCTAACAGGGTAAAACGACACGGAAACCCAGGCACCAATCGCGGAGATCGGGCGTGAAGCGGTTCCGGTAGGTGGAACGGATTTGTGTGGACAGGCTGTTCAAGGCGCCTCCGCGCCATATTCGATGGATATTCTTGTTAGCCTCAATGGCTTCTCGTCCGTCACGCGGGTTATAGGGATAGGCGAAGTCGGGCAGGTTCAGGCTTTTGCCCCACAGGCTGATCGTCCATTCCCACACGTTGCCGGCCATATCGGCGCAGCCATAAGCGCTGTCTCCCTGGGGTGAGTATCGACCGACCGGGGTGGTGTCGTCGACGAGCGAGTTGAAGTTGCACCGTTGATCGCTCGGCGGCTCATTTCCCCAGGGATAGATGTTGGCATCCGGTCCGCGGGCTGCTTTTTCCCACTCCGCTTCGGTGGGCAGGCGGCATATTTCACCGCTTTCCTCGCTAAGCCATTGACAGAAGGCCTGGGCGTCATAGAGAGAGACGTAGACGACCGGGTGATCTGCTTTGCCCGCCGGGATTACTCCTGCGCGCCAGTGTTCTGGTGGACGGCGCCCGGTCGCCTGGACGAAGGTGGCGTATTGCTCGTTGGTCACCAGGCGCCTGGCGATGTAGAATGCGGGCAGGTAGACCGGGTGTTGAGGTTGCTCGTTGGATTGGGCATCGGGATCCTGGGCCGGGTCGCTGCCCATCAAGAACGGCCCGGCGGGAACGAGGTTCAGTGTGATGGGGATGGGGTGCTTGATGATGCGACGGTCTGGCAGGGCGGGGGGCAATAGAGTCGCGCTGGGCGTTCCGGCGTTTTCTTCAGCGATGGCGTCCAAGGCACGCCGGGCGGCTTGGCGTACGAGATGATTCTGGCTTTGCTCGCTGAGATCCTGGAGCAGTTCCCGGGCAGCGCTGATCGTTTCTCGCTCGTCTCCTCGAGTCAGTTGGATCAGTTCCTCTACGGCCTCCAGTGGGGCCATTTCATCGTTTTCGTCGTTTTCATCGTCTGGCTGTAGGGTGCGTACGAGATCGTAGGGCAGCGAGGGAAGTGGGTTTGGATTATGAGCGACGACGATCTCGCCCTGGATATCGAAGGCCCATTTGCGGGGTTCCTGGTGGGGGGTCTCTGCGATGACCTGGCGGTGCACGTACTCATAGAGCTCGTCGAGGGTCACGCGGCCGTCCCTATTGAGGTCAGCTGCTCCGGTTTTCAATCCCTGGACGAGGAAGCGGGTAAAGACCGAGTTGGCGCCTTCGCCCTGGATTTCATCTCCCTCGAAGGCGTATTGGATGGCGTCAGAAGCGGTCAGTACGACGCGCCCGCGTCCCTTGAAGCGCTCTCGGGTGTCGACCCCGGCATCTCCTTTGGCCGTCATCCCCCGGGCGAAGGCGCCGCTGTAGCAACAATCTAGCAGCAGGATCTGCTGTTGCGAGCGGCTGTAGCGCATCATCTCGTTGACCAGGTTGGCCGGCGTCGCGGTGGTCCGCAGCGTTTTGCGCTGGGTATCGCGAGCGGCGAAATAGAGCCGCCCATCCTCATCTTTGATCCCGTGACCGGAGAAGTAGAGCAACAGAACGTCATCCCGGCGGCGGTCTACGAAGAACGTTTCGATGGTGTAATTGACCCGGTGTGCCGGCTCGTTCAACAAAGTTTGCACGTCGAAGTCACCGATGTGAGATTGTCGTAGCACCTGGGCCAGGGCCCGTGCGTCCTGGGCTGGCGTGACGAGTTGGCGTAACGTTGGGTCTTCGTATTGATCGCTGGCGATAATGAGCGCGTGACGGGTTTTAGTCATCGTTTGCATCTTATCTATCATTCTACCATATTTTGCGCAGAAAAGAACCTGTTACGGGCCATTGGCAAGGTGATCAGAAGCCAATACACTCTTCTTTCAACTGCGTAAGTCCTACCTGTGCAGCCAGCACGGGTCCTTCGTGTAGTGATTGGGGGTATGAAAATGAAGAAACAACGAGGTTCACGGATGTGTTTTGTGTGTGGTCAGCAGAATCCTGTCGGCCTGAGGTTGGATTTTTATGAGGATTCGAAGACGGGGTGGGTGAGGGCCGAGTTCTCTCTGCCCGCCGAATACCAGGGATACCCTGGTGTCGTTCACGGCGGCATCGTCGCTGCGATCCTGGACGAGACTGCCAGCCGGGTGGTGATGGTGGGGGGCGACGAGGATAATTTTATGGCGACGCTCAGGTTGAGCGTTCGCTACCGTCGGCCAACGCCGACTGAGACACCTTTGCTAGCCGTGGGGTGCTTGGAACGGATGGGAGGTTTGGGCGCGCGGGTATCGGGGGAGATCCGGCTGTCCGATGGCACTGTCACGGCTGAATGTGACGCGACGCTGGGTAAACTGCCCGAGACGTTCCGCGAGCGCTGGGAGGAGGAGAAATCGGATTGGAGGGTGTATGAATAGTTTGACAATTGATGAGAGGAGAGGTGGCTGAGTGTGCAGGCGCCGAATCGTTTCGCGTAGTGATTAAAATGGAAAACTTCACAAGGTCAGTTATGTGAATTTTGATTTTTCAAACAGCTTTTTACAAATCGGGGATAGTGCGCTTCAGCAGCTCATATTTTTCGAGCGCTTTACCTGCGCCCATTGAGACACAGGCGATGGGCGCCTCGGCTACGTAAGCCGGCACACCGGTTTCTCGCGTGATCAATTCGTCCAACTTGCGCAGCATTGCACCGCCGCCGACCAGAACCATGCCCCGGTCGATGATGTCCGACGAAAGTTCGGGGGGCGTTCTTTCCAGTACCGTTTTGATCACACCGATGATGGCCATCAGGGGTTCAGAGAGGGCCTCGGTGACCTCTTCGGTCGTGATGGTTATCGTTCGGGGTAATCCTGCGACCTGATCGCGGCCTTGGACTTCCATGCTCAGGTCTTCTTCCAGTGGGAGGGCAGAACCGATGCGAATTTTGACCGCTTCGGCCGTCGGCTGCCCGATCATCAGATTATATTTGCGCCGAATGTAGCCAGCGATGGCGGCATCCATCTTCAACCCGGCGATCCGCACTGAGCTGGCGACGACGATGCCGTTGACCGAGATGACGGCCGATTCAGAAGCGCCGCCCCCAATACCTACGACCATATTGCCCGACGGTGTATCGACGGGCAATCCGGCGCCGATAGCGCCGGCGAGAGGCTCTGGGATAAGGTGGGCCCGGCTGGCGCCGGCTTCCAGGGCGGCCTCACGCACGGCGCGTTTTTCCACGCTGGTCACCCCGTAGGGCACGCTGATCATCACCCGGGGTTTGAACAGGCCGACGCCGCCGGAGGCTTTGTGGATGAAGTATTCTAACATGCGCTGAGTCACCCGGTAGTCGGCGATGACGCCGTTTCGCAAGGGACGGATGACCTCAATGGGATCAGGCGTGCGGCCGAGCATCGCCCGGGCCTCTTCTCCAACAGCGACGATTTTGTATTCATCTAACGAGATAGCGACGACGGAGGGCTCTTGCAGGACAATGCCCTGTCCTTTGACGTGCACTAAAACGTTCATCGTGCCTAAGTCGATACCCAATTGTTTTTCGAACATTGATGGTCATAACCCCTGAAGAAGATACGCGCTGTGATTGCGCATGATGAATGGAAAAGCAGATTGCAGTCAAACAAACGGATGATACACGATTTTAGGTGTTTTGTCCAGTTCCGCTCAGAGTCATTGGACACTTATCGTCGCGTGATGGTCCCGCGTATGAAATCCCGCCGCCAGGGGCGTTTAGATTGCAGGTGAGAAAGACATTCTGATATGCGTCTTGCTTCGAAATCGAAATGACGGGGGATGGATAGAAGATCGCTCGTGCTGCCAACAGCCAATAGATCGAACCACCATAGAGGGATTGGGTCGTGAGGCAATAGCGCATTGGCCAGGGCGGCCATCCATTGGATAAAGGGAACCCGTAAACGGAGCAATCTTCTTTTCAAGCCAGCCGCCGCCAATACCTCTGTCACGAGCTGTTCGAAAGTGAAGTGTTCTGGCCCTCCTACGGGAATCGTCTGACCGATCATGGTGCCCCGTTTGAGGGTTGCCACAGCGCATTTGGCCAGGTCGTGTACGCATAGGGGTTGAAAACAGGTTTGACCACTTTCGGGAATGGGCAGGATGAAGGGAAAAAACTTGGCCAGCATGACGAGCATCGGCGTAAATGGGTCGCCAGGCCCAACGGTCAGGCAAGGCTGAAGGATGGTGTAGTTCAAGCCACTTTCGCGCACGATGGCCTCGGCCTTGCCCGAGGCCAGGAAAAGTGGGTAGGCTGAGGTGCGATCAGCTCCCAATCGGCTCAGGTAGATGAAACGGCGCACGTCGGCCTCTTGGGCTGCTGCGATGAGATTTGTCGTTGTGGCGATGTGATCTTCCAACCGGTATCCCAATTCTTCGTCCTCCTCGAAGGTGTGGATAATGGCGGTCACATCCTGCATCGCAGCGCGTAGGGAGGGGAGATCGTCCATCTGGGCTGAGATGGTGGAAAAGGGAACGCCTGAGGGAAGTTTTTGCTCGTGTTGGGATGGCTGCAAGATGCAGCGGGCCTCGTATTGTTCGGTCACGAGATGGCGAACCACAGCCCGCCCTTTGAAGTCTGTGGCTTCGGTGACAAGTATCATTTTTCCCTCCTCCTTTTCCATATCACAATCCGACGGCTTGCAAGCGGGGTATTTTCGTGGCACCATCCTACGCAAGGTGTCAGGCGTTGCTTTGCTGAACGACTTCCTGGGCTGGCTTGAGGCCTAATGTGAGCAAAAATCCAAGGGTAATGACTGTGGCGCTAAGGCCGAAGAGCGTGGTGTAAGACGTCGCTTCCAAGAGCCAACCGCCGATCATTGGCATGAGTGTCAAGGCACCCAAAATGGTGTTGCCCAAGCCGACGTAGGCGGAACGCATATGTTCTGGCGCAATTTCCAACATATAATTGGTAAAACCCATCATCCAGGTGCTGTTGATGATGCCCAGGGCGACGTAGACGAGTGGGTAGGCCGGTATTAGCCACTCTGCTTGTGTCAGGTGGACGATCAGGGCAAAAAGAGGGCCCAGTGCAGCTACCGCGCTGCCGATGCGGGCTACGTATCGCGGCCCCCACCTTTCGCCGACCAAGCCCAGGATCAGGCTACCGACGATCCGGGCCAGGGTTTCTGCGCTGACGAATTGACCGATCACCTGGGGGGGAAGTCGAAGCACGCGCTCGGCGTGCAAGACGTAAAACGAGGTCGCCAGCCCCATTGAACCGATCAACAGACGGGAACCGATCAAGCGGCAGAAGTGGGGATTGGCCAGGATTTGACACCACTTGTCCCTGGTCATTGAATCGGGTGCATCTCGGTCTGTTTTTGGCGGTGGTTCTCGAATCAGAATAAGGGCGATGGTCGATGGTATCAGGGCGATGCCAGCGAGGGTGAGCAATAAGGCGTAGTTGTTGGGAAATGTATAGCGTCCCAGGATCACGCTCACCAGGCCGCCAACGCCTACCCCGATCAGTCCGCTGATAAATTGGGCTATGCCAGACAGACGACCTCGCTGTTGAAGGGGGATGGCGCGAGCCAGGATATCGAACCAGGAGACGCTGGTAAAACCATCGAAGATGGCAAACAAACCCAGGCAGGTGAAGAATAGGATTAACATCGCTGTGGGATAGCTCGCCAAACCGGCCCAGAGGCCCAGCGCGATCACCCAGAAGAGCACGCGACAGCTCAGGCCAACCAGCATATAAGGACGTTTGCGAGGCTTGTCGTTGATGAGACGGGCGACAGCCAATTGAGGGAGCAGCCACCCACCAATGTATACAGTGTTGACCAGGCCGATCACCGGTGCCGAATCGCTAAGCTGACCAACCAAGGCCGGGAGGACGCTACTGACGCTAATGAACGAGAAGGCCACGCTGAAGCAGACGTAGTCTGTCAGAAAAGCGAAGAAGTTCCAGTGATAGTTAGGTGCTAGAGTTTTCGTATATTGAGTCACGCGCGAAGTGTACCATGAAGTTTGGAGAGGTCAAGGGGAGGACGTCGATACGTCGATATTTTCTGAAGTTGTAAGTTTGGGCATTTCTGTTATAGTTTCACTATGTTTTCTATCACGAATTACACGAATGGTCGAATCTCACGAATGTTTTTCCAACGTAACTACTCAGCCTAGCGCCCTCCATCGCAGCAAGGGACTGGCCTGAGCAGTTGCTTTCCAATTTCCAATCTAGTCAGAGGGAAAAATGAAAGGGCAAATGAAGTTCATTGGTGCGGGATTTCTCATTCTTGCAGCTGTCGCTTATTTGATTGTCAGCAGCACGGGCAGCACGGCGCATTTCTTTTTGACCATTGAAGAGTTGCTGGCCATGGGAGACGAGGTCGTTGGACGCAATGTCACAGTCTCTGGCGCGGTTCTGGGTCATACGATCGTATATGATCCCTCGAAGCCTCGCGTGACCTTTAGCGTCGCGCAAGTTCCGGGAGATCCCCAGGAGGTGAAACGAGCTGGCGGGCTGGCGGTGGTGCTCCGCAACGCGGTCAATGATCCAAATGCCCCCCGCTTAGACGTCGTCTACGACGATGTGAAGCCGGACCTGTTGCAACATGAGTCTCAGGCCATCATGCGGGGGCAAATCGGGGCGGATGGATTGTTTTATGCCGAAGAGGTGTTGTTGAAGTGCCCCACGCGATATGAAGAGGAAAACTGGTAGATTGGTAGATCGGTAGATTGGTAGATTGGTAGATCGGTAGATTGGTAGATCGGTAGATTGGTAGATCGGTAGATTGGTAGATCGGTAGATTGGTATGTGGTATACTGATCAAGTCAAGGGTGTGTTGATGCTGGCAGAGGTTGGCGTTATATTGCTTGGAATGGCCTTGGCCGTGGCGTTATACGTGGCTTTGGCGACGTTTTGGGCCATTGGGCGAGACGATGCCCGGTTCTGGCAGAGCGCTTGCAACGGTGTCTATGCGGTGATGGGGCTTCTGGGCGGCGCCCTATTTCTGCTCCTGCTCGCCTTTATGACCGACCAGTTCCAGATTCGTTATGTGGCCGATCACTCGAGTCGTATGCTCCCCATTTACCTGAAGGCTTCGGCTATTTGGGCCGGGCAAGAGGGATCGCTGTTGTTGTGGGCCTTTTTGCAAGCGCTCCTCACGGTTCTGGTGATGGGGCGAGGGTCGGAACGAATGGAGCCTTTGACCGCCTGGACGATGCTCATACTGGACTTGATCACGGCCTTCTTTGTGGCCATGACGCTTTTTTTATCCAACCCATTTGTCCAGACGACGGTCATACCGACGGATGGCCGGGGATTAAACCCATTGTTGCGTCACCCAGGGATGATCTTTCATCCGCCGGCCATGTACCTGGGTTACGTGGGGCTGGCAGCGCCTTTTGCTATCGCGATGGCGGCGCTGATCGTTGGCCGGGTGGACGATTGGCCCGGCGTCGCCCGGCGTTGGACGGTGGC
>DSAR01000235.1 GCA_011046405.1 Chloroflexota bacterium
CGACGTATACCGTTTGGCTGACCGGCGATAATAATAATGACCAGCAGCCTGGCTTCCCCAGGGGGCGGCCGACGGTGTGACACGTCTGGTTTCCGCGTTTGTATCATTAGCCGCCCACATAGGGCGGCTTTTCTTTTGTCTGGGTGTGGCGTTCTTTTTTCGGGGGATCCCGGGCGTCCGGGAGCTATGTTTAGTATTGTCATAAGGAGTCGAAGATGTTGAAAACACACAACTGTGGAACGTTGAGATCGACTGACGTGGGGCAAGACGTCGTGCTGGCGGGCTGGGTCAACCGCTGGCGCGATCATGGCGGCTTGGCCTTCGTCGACCTGCGGGATCGCTCGGGCATCGTGCAAGTTGTGGCCAATCCCGACGTGGCGACCGAGGCGCACGAGACGTTGCAACACGCCCGGGGTGAGTACGTGCTCCAGGTCAAGGGGCGCGTTCGCGCCCGGCCAGAAGGGCTGACCAATCCCGATCTCCCCACGGGCGAGATTGAGATCGTGGCCCACGAGGCGACCGTGCTCAATCCGGCCAAGACACCGCCTTTCTACATCTACGACGACCAGCCGGTCGACGAGGCCTTGCGTCTCAAGTACCGCTACCTCGACCTGCGGCGACAGCGTATGCAGCGCAATATGATGATCCGGCACCGGGCGGTCAAGTACATCCGCGATTTCCTGGACGCGCGGGATTTCGTCGAGATCGAGACACCGATGTTGTTCAAGACCACGCCCGAGGGCGCGCGGGACTACCTCGTGCCCAGCCGCGTGCACCCCGGCGAATTCTACGCCCTACCCCAGTCCCCACAACAGCTCAAGCAGTTGCTCATGGTCGCCGGATTCGAGCGCTATTTCCAGATCGCCCGTTGCTTCCGCGACGAGGATCAGCGGGGCGACCGCCAGCCGGAGTTTACCCAGTTGGACCTGGAGATGAGTTTCGTCGAGCGCGAGGACGTGATGGTGTTGGCCGAAGAATTGTTGATCGGCGTCATCGAAGCCTGCTCGGAGCGGCGCTTGCTGACCAAGCCCTTCCCCCGCTTCACCCACGAGGAGGCGATGCAGCGCTTCGGCAGCGACCGGCCTGACATTCGCTTTGGGATGGAGTTGACCGACGTCTCAGACCTGGTGGCCGATAGCGAATTCGGCATCTTCAGCCGGACGGTCGCCGGCGGCGGGCAGGTGCGCGGGATATGCGCGCCGGGGTGCGGCGACTACAGCCGCCGCCAGATCGACGAGTTGACCGAGTTGGCCCAGGCCGAAGGGGCCAAGGGTATGGCCTGGCTGGCACCGAAGGAGGGAGGCGACGTGCGATCCTCCTTTGCCAAATACCTTTTGGATGAAGAGATAGATAGCATCGTGGCGCGCTTGAAAGCCAAGCCGGGCGACTTGTTGCTCTTCGTGGCCGACCAGGCGCCGGTGGTGAATGCAGCGTTGAACGGGCTGCGGCTCGAACTGGGAGAACGGCTCGGCCTGCGCGACCCGGACGTGCTGGCCTGTTGTTGGGTCATCGACTTCCCGCTCTTCGAGTGGGACGAGGAGGCCCAGCGCTGGGACCCCAGCCATCACCTGTTCACGGCCCCCATGCCCGAAGACCTGCCGCTCCTGGAGACCGACCCGGGCGCCGCCCGAGGGCAGCAGTACGACTTCGTCTGCAACGGGGTGGAGACCGGCGGCGGCAGCATCCGGATCCACCAGCGGGCGGTGCAGGAAAGAGTATTCGAGTTGATCGGGTTGGACGCGGCGGTGGCCCGAGAACGTTTCGGTCACATGCTGGAGGCATTCGAGTACGGCACGCCGCCCCATGGCGGCATCGCGCCCGGCATCGACCGCTTGGTGATGTTCCTGGCGGGCGAGCCGAACATCCGCGAGGTGATCGCCTTCCCCAAGACGCAGCAGGCGGCCGATCTGATGGCTGGCGCACCATCTCCCGTCGAGCCAGAGCAGTTGAAAGAGCTCCACATCAAAATCGTAGGATAGCTGGTAGATCGGTATATTGGTAGATCGGTATATTGGTATATTGGTAGATTGGTAGATTGGTAGATTGGTAGATTGGTAGATTGGTATATCGGTCTACCGGTCTACCGGTCTACCAATTTACCAATTTACCAATTTACCAATTTACCGGTTTACCAATTTAGGAGGATTTATGAATAAGAATGACCTGATCAAGAGAGTCAACGAGGACGGTGTGCAATTTATCAGCCTGCAATTCACCGATATCCTGGGGACGATCAAGAGCGTGACGATCCCGGTCGACCGGTTGCCAAGCGCGTTGGCGGATGGAATCTGGTTCGATGGCTCGTCAATCGAGGGTTTCGCCCGCATTTACGAGAGCGACCGTGTCCTGGTGCCTGATCTGGACACCTACCGGGTGTTGCCCTGGAGCGCGCCAGGGCGACGAAGGGCGCGCTTGATCTGCGACGTGTACGGCCCACATGGCGAGCCGTCGCTCAGCGCGCCGAGAGTCGTGCTCAAGCGCATGCTGGCGCGGGCGGCGGAGCGTGGCTACGTGTGCAACTTCGGCCCCGAGTTGGAGTTCTTCCTGTTCAAGCGTCGTGACGAGTACGCCAACGGCAATGGCCTGCCGACCCGGCCCGTGCCCCACGACGTGGGCAGCTATTTCGACTTCTCGCCCCGCGACGAGGCCCAGCAGGTGCGCAGCGAGATTATCCTGGCGCTGCAGGGTATGGGGATGGAGGTCGAGATGAGCCATCACGAGGTGGCGACCGGGCAGCACGAGATCGATTTCCGCTACGCCGACGGCCTGACCAGTGCCGATAACGCCGTCACCTTCAAATACACGGTGCGGGCGGTGGCTGCCAGCCACGGTATTTACGCCAGCTTTATGCCCAAGCCGATCTTCGGGATCAACGGTTCTGGCATGCATGTCCATCAGAGCATCTCCGACGAGGCGGGCCGGAATCTATTCTACGAAGAGAACGACGAATACGGCCTTTCGCAGCTGGCGCGCAATTTCATCGCCGGCCAACTGGCGCACGCCCGGGCCCTGGCAGCGGTGGCGGCGCCGACGGTGAACAGCTACAAGCGCTTGACGCCGGGTTACGAGGCGCCGGTCTACATCTGCTGGGCGCAGTTGAACCGCTCCTCCTTGATTCGCGTACCGGGCCACGGAAAGCGCCGGCAAGACTCGACGCGGCTCGAATTGCGCTGCCCGGACCCCAGCACCAATCCGTACCTCGCCTTCACGGCGATGCTGGCGGCTGGCCTCGACGGTGTCGAGCGAGACCTGACGCCGCCCCCGCCGGTCAACGAGGACGTCTACGACTTCGCCGAGTGCGATCTGAAAGATCGGGCGATTGGAACGCTACCCGGCACGCTGGCTGAAGCGCTGGATGCCCTGGACGGGGACGAGGTGATCAAAGAAGCGCTGGGGCCGGCTGTCACCGAGGCCTTCATGCGCGCCAAGCAGGTAGAGTGGGACGAGTACCGGATCCAGGTCACCAATTGGGAGCTGGCGCGCTATCTGGAGACCGCGTAGGGGACGACGTGACAAGTAATTTTGTCCCTCATCCTTTATCGCGTCGTGTGAGTTTTTTAGATTCGGGGGATAATCTCACTTGCGCTTTTGACCGATGCGTGGTATAGTCTAGATACCCTGCTGTGCTCGTGAAAGTCGTTTTGCGTTTTGAGCCAACACACATAAAAACGGGGGCCGCTTCTTCAAGCTGGAATGCGATAGCCTTCGGGCAAGGCAAACCGCTGAGAAGGCCCCCACCTGAGATAACAGGTTCAAAATCTCGCGGCACACGGCACGGCGGGGACAGTGCAATTTTTACAAATGCCACCGTCTTATCGGTGGCATTTGTGTATTTTGAACTTGACTTGAAGTACGCTTTGTGTTATCTTCTTTGGGTAGTTATCTTGACTTCAGGGCTCTCTGATAGTTCGTCTGGTTGGCTTAGCAAGTGGTCAACTTTTCGCCGCTACCATGCGAAATCCCAAAGAACCGACTTCAGTGGCTGTTTCTTCAACAACGATACGAGGTGTGCTGTGCTACGAGAGCGAGTTTCCGACGATATTTACGTGTTTACCAGTGCTTTATATGCAAAGGTGACGGCCGGTGCGGTTGTAACCGGTGAGGGGATGATCCTCATAGATAGCCTCCCGTTTCCAGATGAAACCAAACAGATGAGAGCATTTCTCACACGGGTCAGCCGCCCGGGTGTACGGTACGTCGTTCTAACGCATTATCACGCCGATCATACCTACGGCGCCTATCTGTTTCCTCAGGCCGACATCGTTGCTCGTGAGCGTTGTATGGAATTGCTGATCAAGGTGGGTATTCCTACACTAGAGCGCGTAAAAGAGGAAGACCCGGCCCTGGAAGAGGTGACGATTCGGCTGCCCGACGTGACCTTCGACGAAGGGGAAATGGGCCTTCGGTTGGGAGAGAAAGTGGTGCGCTTGATCCAGTCGCCAGGGCACACGCCCGATTCGTTGATGGCCTACGTCGAGGATGATCGGGTTCTATTTGCCGCTGACACCGTCTTGCCGGTCCCTTCTATCGTCGATGGGGAAATGTCATCTCTACGGGCTTCGTTGCGGAAGATATTGGATCTATCGGTCGAGAATATGGTCCAGGGACACGGCGAGGTGATCTTGCGCGGTGAGGTAGATGACATCGTGAAGATCAGTTTGAATTACCTGGATGCCATCGAAGAGAAGGTCGACGAGGCGCTCAAGCGCGAGGACGGGCGTGAGAAGTTGGCGCAAGATAACATCGAATCGACCGGCCTGTCGCGACTGCCGCTCAACGGCCTGGTGCAGCAGATTCACGTGGCCAATCTGTTGAGCCTGTAC
Organism: Chloroflexota bacterium; assembly: GCA_011046405.1. GTDB lineage: Bacteria > Chloroflexota > Anaerolineae > B4-G1 > B4-G1 > DSAR01. The sequence goes on from DSAR01000235.1 coordinate 4,824, forward strand.
GAGCGAAGAGCCTCTTGAAAACTGCTTGACAGTTGCAAGGTGCTGTGGCATAATGTAAGTGCTTGACTAAAAGGCGATGATGGAGACGAGTAGGCGCCAGATGGCCGTTCAGCGAGCCCGGGAGAGTGAGAGCCGGGTACGACACCAGCGTCGAAAATCCCTCCGGAGCTGCTGACTGAACGAGGGGTGATCTAGAATCACCTTTCAAATAGGCTCAGACGGGTTTGTCCCCCGTTACCCGGACCCGGCGCTCGTGTGTCGCCGACAAAGTGGCCCCGCGCAGGGGGGCAAAGAGGGTGGTACCACGGGAGATTGACTCTCGTCCCTTTGGGACGGGAGTTTTTGTTTTATCTTTATGGAGGAATGATTGATATGTTCAAATCGGTATCGAGTCACGTAGATTTCGTCGCCCAGGAGCACGACGTGCTCAAGTTCTGGAAGGAAAGTCGATCCTTCCAGAAACTAGTCGAGTTGCGCCAGGATAGCCCCCGTTGGTCGTTCATCGACGGGCCGATCACGGCGAATAACCCGATGGGCGTCCACCACGGCTGGGGGCGAACCTATAAAGACGTGTTCCATCGCTTCTGGGCGATGAAGGGGTATCGCACCCGGTACCAGAATGGTTTCGACTGCCAGGGGCTGTGGGTCGAAGTGGAGGTCGAGAAAGCGCAGGGTTTCAAATCGAAGCAGGACATCGAGGATTACGGCGTGGCCCGTTTTGTGCACAGGTGCAAGGAGCGGGTGCTGCGCTACGCAGCCGTGCAGACGGAGCAGTCGATGCGGCTGGGTTACTGGATGGACTGGAACGACACCGACGTGTTGCGCGATCTGGCCGACAAGTTGGCCGAGGACCCGCAGCAGACCGTCACCGTCGAAGGGCCTGAGGGGCCGGTGACCGATACCGTGGAGCAGATCGTGGGGCACCTGGGCTTACCGGAACTGGGCGGGTCCTACTTCACCTTTTCGACCGAGAACAACTACATGATCTGGCAGATGCTCAAGCGGTGTTGGGAGCGGGGCTGGCTCTACAAGGGGCGCGACGTCATGCCCTGGTGCCCGCGCTGCGCGACCGGCATCAGCCAGCACGAGATCGTCACCGAGGGCTACCGGGAGATGACCCATCCCAGCGTCACGCTGCGTTTCCCCCTGCGCGACCGGCCCGGCGAGAACCTGTTGGTCTGGACCACTACGCCATGGACGCTGACCAGCAACGTGGCGGCCGCCGTCGGCCCCGACCTGATCTACGTCAAGGTGCGCCAGGGCGAGCAGGTGTACTATCTCTCCAAGGGAACGGTCTCGATGCTGAAAGGCAAGTACGAGGTGCTGGAGGAAATGCCGGGCACCGCGCTCGAGGGCTGGGCCTACGAGGGGCCGTTCGACGATTTCGAGGCAGCCCAGGGGGCCGGCAGCCCCGGGGCTCACCGGGTCATCCTGTGGGACGAGGTCGGCGAGGCCGAGGGCACAGGCATCGTCCACATCGCGCCGGGATGTGGCGCCGAGGACTTCCAGTTGGGACAGGAGCACGATCTGCCGACCCTCGCGCCGTTGAGCGACGAGGGTGTCTTCCAGGAGGGATTCGGTCCCTTCACCGGCATGGACGTCCTGGAGAGCGCCCAACCGGTCTTCGAGGCGTTGGAGGCGCGGGATTTGCTCTACAAGGTCGCGGATTACACCCACCGGTACCCGGTCTGCTGGCGTTGCAGCACCGAACTGGTGTTCCGGCTGGTGGACGAGTGGTTCATCTCGATGGACGAGTTGCGTCACGACATGATGGCGGTCACCAAGCAGATTCGCTGGATCCCATCCTTCGGCATGGATCGGGAGTTGGACTGGCTGCGCAATATGCACGATTGGATGATCAGCAAGAAGCGCTACTGGGGGCTGGCCCTGCCGATCTGGGAGTGTAAGGCGTGCGGCACCTTCACCGTCATCGGCGACGAGGACGAACTGAAGGAGCGAGCCGTGGCAGGATGGGAGGCGTTCGAGGGCCACACGCCCCACAAGCCGTGGATCGACGCGGTGAAGATCGAATGCCCGGACTGTGGCGCCGAGGTCAGCCGTATCCCCGACGTGGGCAATCCCTGGCTGGACGCCGGTATCGTTAGCTTCAGCACGCTGCGGTACCGGACCGATCGGGCGTACTGGGAACAGTGGTACCCGGCCGATTGGATCAGCGAGTCCTTCCCCGGTCAGTTCCGCAACTGGTTCTACAGCATGCTGGCCATGGCGACGGTGATCGACAACTCGCCCCCCTTCCTGGCCTGTTTTGGGTATGCGCTGCTGTTGGCCGAGGATGGGCGAGAGATGCACAAGTCGTGGGGGAACGCCATCGAGTTCAACGAGGCGGCCGACCGGATGGGCGTGGACGTCATGCGCTGGCTCTACTGCGCCCACAAGCCGGAGAACAACCTGCTCTTCGGCTACGGCCGGGCGGACGAGGTGCGGCGCCAGTTCCTGATCCCGCTGTGGAACGTCTATTCGTTCTTCGTCACCTACGCCAACATCGACGAGTGGACGCCGCCGGTGGATGGCCAGCGACCGGATTCCCAGAACCTGCTGGACCGTTGGATCCTGGCCCGGTTGAAGCAGGTCGTGGCGCGGGTCACCGATCGGCTGGAGAACTACGACGCCTACGGGGCGACGTTGGCGGTGGAACCATTCCTGGACGACCTGACCAATTGGTACGTGCGCCGCAGTCGGCGCCGCTTCTGGAAGAGCGAGCAGGACGCGGACAAGAACGAGGCTTACGCGACGCTGTATCACGTCCTGACCGTCCTGAGCCGGCTGCTGGCCCCCATCACACCCTTCGTCACCGAGGTGATGTACCAGAACCTGGTGCGTTCAGTGGATTCCGAAGCGCTGGATAGCGTTCATCACGAGACGTGGCCCCAGGTGGATGAGGAGGCCGTCGACGCCGGTCTCCTGGAGCAGATGGCTTTCGCCCGCGAGTTGGTGACCCTGGGGCATTCGGCCCGCAACAGCGTCAACATCAAGTTGCGCCAGCCCTTGGCCGAGGCGTTGCTTCACGTCGAGTCGGGCGCGGAGGTCTTGGACGAGGAACTCCTGGAACTGGTCAGGGACGAGTTGAACGTCAAGCAGATCACGTTCGTGGACGAGGCGAGCCAGCTGATCACCTATCGACTGCTGCCAGTCAACCGGGTGCTGGGACCGAGATTCGGCCAGCGATTCCCGGCGGTGCGCGCTGCCCTGGCTGATCTGCCGCCCCTGGAGACGGTGAAACGGTTGCGCGCTCAACTGCCGTTACACCTAACGGTCGCTGGTGAGGAAATTGAGTTGGCCCCCGACGAGGTGTTGGTGCAGGAGCAACCCCGAGAGGGATTGTCGGTGGCCTCGGAGCGGGGTGTGACGGTGGCGGTGGAAGCCGAACTGACACCCGAACTCGTGGCCGAAGGTTTAGCCCGCGAGGTGGTGCGTCGGATCCAGAGCCTGCGCAAAGAGGCGGATTTCAATCTGGACGACCGGATCGTGACGCTTTACCAGGCCGAGGGCGAGCTGGCCCAGGCGATCGAGGATTGGCAGGATTTCATCGCCGAGGAGACCCTGAGTGTAGAACTAAACGCCGGCACCCCGAGCGAGGATGAAGAAGGCTTATACGTGGGTGAGGATCAGGTCGATGGGCATATGCTGCGCCTGGGCGTGCACCGGGTTGACGAGGCGCTCGAGTAAAACGTGCGGAGATGTCTTACCCACGTGTCGTGGGGCCCCTAAAAAACACCTCTTGTCAATTCGGGATGAGTGGGGTAGAATACGTTTCCGTTCGTTCGATACGTTGGAAGGAGGAAGTGATGCCTTTTTCGTATGATCGTATGAGAAGTGACTTGCTTGATGAACAGGCCAAACTCCGCGAACAGTTGAATCGCCTGGAGGCGAATGCTCACCAGGAGAACATCGGGTATGGCAATCACATGGCCGACGACGCAACCGAGGCGTTCGACCAGACCGTCGACGTAGCGTTGCAACGCAAGGTCGAGCAATCGCTGGAGCGCGTAAATCGAGCGTTGGCCAAGCTGGACAACGGCACGTATGGCCTGTGCGAGGAGTGCGGCGCGCGGATCGACCGAGCACGGTTAGAGGCATTGCCGCAAGCGCGGTATTGCCTGGATTGCCAGTCTCAAAAGGAGTATAGGGCCTAACCCGATCGTATTCTTGCACGGTGAGCAAGAATACTGTAAAACAAATAGGGGGCGTATGGTTTGCCATCCAGCTTTGGCGAGAAATTGAGGGTAGTGTGTTGAAACAAAATTTGATCTTGCCGGTATTGGCGGCACTGGTCTTGCTCGTGGATCAGGTCAGCAAGCGCCTGGTCGCGACCTATCTTGACGTGGGCCAGTCTTGGGACGTGACGTCCTGGCTGGCTCCTATTTTTAGTATCACCCACGTGACCAATACCGGGGCGGCCTTTGGGCTCTTCCCGGGTCTCGGGGGTTTTTTCGTGGTGGTCGCCGTTGTCGTGGTGGTCGCCATCGTCGTCTATTATCTGAATTTGCCCGACGGGCAGGCGGCGGTTCGGGCGGCCTTGGGGCTTCAACTTGGGGGCGCGATCGGCAATCTGATCGACCGCTTGCATCAGGGCTTTGTGGTCGATTTCATCGACTTGAACTTCTGGCCCTTGCACAATTGGCCTGTCTTCAACCTGGCGGATACCGCCATCGTCGCCGGTGTGACCATCTTGGCCGTGGTGATGTTATGGGAAGAATGGCGCGTGTATAGCGCCGGACAGAAGGCGGATCAAGTGGCAAGCGGCGGCGTACGTGATTCGTATACAGAGCCTATGCATTATCTGGATCACGAATGACCCGAATTTTGGCCTCGAATTGTGAAAAACCATTCGTGTGATTCGTGATACAAAATCAGCCTTCGGATAGCAAACAGAACATACAGCGAAATGAGTGATAAACAGATGTCCGTCACGTTCACCGTTGAGGAGGACGCCGTCACAGGGGGCGGGGAACGATTGGATAAGGTCATTCCCCTTCACGTGGACGTCAGCCGCTCGGTGGCCCAGCAATTGATCAAGGGCGGCGACGTTCGGATCAACGGGCAGTTGAGCAAGCCCAGTTACCGGGTGCAGGCGGGAGACGAGATTCGCGTGCGCCTGCCCGAGGAGGAACCGGCGCAGGTGCTGCCCGAGGCCATTCCCCTGGACGTCGTCTACGAGGACGACGTCCTGTTGGTGGTGAATAAGCCCGCTGGCATGGTCGTCCATCCGGCCCTGGGCCACCCCGAAGGTACCCTGGTCAACGCGATCCTGGCCCATTGCCCGCAAGTGGCCGACGTTGGCCCGCCGGACCGGGCGGGGATCGTGCATCGCCTGGATATGGATACGTCAGGCCTCATTCTCGTGGCCAAGGACGAGGCGACACGCCAGGCCCTCCAGCGGCAGTTCAAGCGTCGTCAGGTAGAAAAGACCTATCTGGCGCTGGTTGAGGGGCAGGTGCAGCCGAAAGAGGGCATCGTGGATGCGCCCATCGGACGGGACAAACACCACCGCAAGCGCATGGCCGTGGTGCGGAGTGGCCGGCCGGCTCGCACGAGGTACCGGGCGCTCGAATACTTTCCCCGCCAGACGTTGTTAGAAGTTCATCCGTATACTGGTCGCACCCATCAAGTGCGCGTGCACCTGGCCTGGTTGGGCTATCCTCTAGTTGGTGATCCGGTATATGGGCATCGGCGCCAGCCTTTGCTCGAAGAGCGGCACTTCCTTCACGCATCCGAGTTGATCATCACCCATCCCGCTACTGGCGAACCGATCACCCTCGAGGCTCCGCTGCCCCCTGAACTGGATGTCGTCCTGCGCCAATTGCGTCGTTCCCGTTAGGAGCGAGGCTTGGCTTTTTCCTGGGACATTTGTCCTAAGATTGAAGGGACATTTGTCCTAAAGATTGATGGCAGATGTCCCTAAACATCAGGGACATCTGCCCCTTGCATCCGACTGACCACCGAGCAGATGCCCGCCGATTCGATCTCCCGGTCCCTGGCCTGCGTCTTCTACTACGACGAAGAAGCCGCCCAATGGCGGCAACTGCCCACCCAGCGCAGCACCGACGGCGCGATGTGGCAGTTGAGCGCCGAGGCCGGGGCGCCCGGCGTCTACACGGCGGCGCTGTCCTCTGAGCCAGAATACGGCAATTACAAACAGCCGTGGCAGCCTACGTGACCTGGTACCAGGCCGGCGACCGGGCGTGGCCGGTGCTGATCAACAGACAGAGCGGGCGCGTCAGTGGTGCGCGGCGCGCGGACGCACGCAAGGCGAACGTTACGTCACTGATCCTGGGCATCGCGGGAGCGATCCTGTTTGTGTTGGGCGGGCTATTGACGTTGCTCGGTCTACCCTTCCCGTTGTTGGCCGTTTTCGGCGGGTTGATGCTGGTGGTGGGCGTCGTCCTGGGGTTGGTCGCGCCCATCCCCGCCATCGGCGTGTGGGTCTTCAATCGCCGGTCGGCTGAGGATGGGCGCTGAGGTGTTCCCTTTATCCGTCGTTGGGCTGGAAAAACTCTACATCCTCAGAAAGAGGGACTACGTAGGTAAATCCATCCAGTCCCAGCTTGCGGGTCAGAGTCTTCATGATGCGATCCACGTCGTCGTAAGGGCCGGCGAAGTAAAAAGGTTTGCCATCCTTGCCCAACGGGATGGGGGTAGCACAGTTTTCGGGATGGGCGTCGCCAATCACGTGCTTGGCCTGGTGGTAATCCCGGTGCGGCTCGAAACCCAGTTCTCGGGCGTAAGCGATGGCCTCCTGGATGATCTTGGTCGCCAGGTCGAGATCGATCCGGGCCATTTCCTGGTGGGTCGACAAGCGCTTGACCTCCTGGCGGTAAGCTCTCCTCGACGGGACGATCCGCCCGAAAGCGTCCTTCATACCCAGGC
>DSAR01000482.1 GCA_011046405.1 Chloroflexota bacterium
ACGAGGTTGCTCGCTGTGCGGTTTATCACGCGCATCAACCCCGGCTTCGTTTTCCTTGAGTTCACCTGCGAGCGTTCTGAGCCTTTGGGGCGGCTTACGCTTGCGACTTGCTACGAAATCCCGGGTGTGCCCCGGCAGCAACAGAACTTGTCTGCGAGGATAGATGTGATAGAATCAATGAGAGCAGTTCTAAAGCGATTGGGACGCCATCATCTATCATCTATCGGTCATCTACTGACGAAAGAGTAAAGAGTAAAGAGAAAGAGGGGAAATAATGACCAAACACCTGGCCCAAGGAGAGCCGGCCCCGGATTTCGCGCTGACCGACGTTTCCGGTCGCGAGATTCACCTGTCCGACTATCAAGGCAAAAAGCACGTCATACTCGTGTTCACGCGCGGCTTTGTCTGAGCGTATTGCCGTGCCCATCTCGCGCAGTTGCGCGAGGATTATGACGAATTCAAAGTCCGAGACGCCGTGATCCTGGTCATCGGGCCGGAGGGCCCCCGCCGTTTCAAGCAGGTGTGGGAAGAGCAAGGGTATCCCTTCGTCGGATTCTCTGATTACAAGCACACCGTGGCGGATCTATACGGGCAAGAAGTTAAACTGCTCAAGCTCGGCCGTATGCCCGCTATGTTGGTTGTGGATCAAGCGGGCGTCATTCGATTCACCCACTTTGGCGACGACATGGCCAATATTCCTGAGAACGCCGACGTATTGGCGCTGCTGGATCGCCTGAACGAGGGAAACCCTGTTGAATAGGCGGATCCGGCCTGGACAACGTCTTTCCGGGGACATCCGCTGCTGATCATCTTGCCGCTGGCGATCACGACGCTGTGGCGGGAACGCGCAGCGCGGCGATTGGGTATCCTGTTCATCTACAGAGATCGTTTCAATCTGGACCTGAATCCGCCCTTGCGCTCGATCTGCGAAGGCGTACTTGGCGCTATTGGTGGTCAGCTCGTTGACGATCAGCGCCAGCGTCGTCGCTCGCTTCGCCGATAGGCGGGGCAGATTTTCCGCCGCGTCCACGACGACGTCGACCCACTGTTGAACCGGCGAAACGCTCAACGCCGCACGAATCACCTCGGTGACGACCTCCGCCAGATCGAGCGAGTCCTGTGGTGCGCCGGATTTCTGTTCGCCGCCCAGATCTATCAGCATACGATGCACGGTGACTATGCCGCTGATCCGGCTGTGGAGGCCTTGTAACACGGCTTGCAAATCCGCCTGATCTTCCACCGTGCACGGCTGCTCTATCTCCATTTCCAGCGTGATAAGCGACAGGATCATCGTCAGGTTGTTCATCACCCGGTGATTGACCTCACGCAGCAGCATAGCCTTCGTCTCGGCATCCTGCCGAGTCTGTTCCAGCAGACCGGTGAGTTTCTCGGCCACCGGGTTCGTCCGGCGTGCCTGACCGTCGATGTCGGTGGCGATGACGCCGTCGCCGATGGAGTAGAGCGTCGTGGCCAACTCCCGCCGGCTGGCCCGCAGCGCGGCGTTGCTGCGGACTACCATCATCCCCAGGCCAGAGATCACACCCACCAGGAGCGAACCCATCAGGTAAGGTTGCTCGCGCCATCCCTCGAGGACGGCCGGCCCGATGGGATTGTCCTTCAAGAAGGCCAAGAACCCCCAGACCACCGGCGTCGTAAAGGCCTGGTAGCAGAGCATGATCATCAGCAGCCAGGCGATCCCATGCCCAATCAAGCCGCGCACGCGATCGAGAAAACGTTTGTGAACGAAGCGGATGACCAGCAGGATGGAAAATGCTACAGCATATTCCCAACGAAAACGGTCCCCAACGGCACTTTATGGAAACCGGTGATCGATAGGAAGCAGGCCAGCAGGAACGCCATCCACCAATGGCGCAGGAGCGCAAAGTTCATAAAGCCGAAAATCCAGCGCCCCTCGATGAAGACCTCGGTGTGGGGGATGTTGACGCTCAGGTAACTCGCCGCCGCGCCCAGGATGGCGAGCGCGGCAAAGCGAACGAGTTCGCCCCGCCAGGCAACGATATTTCCAAAAGGTGATTTCAACTCCTGGTCTGCCATCATCTACATCCCATCCCCTTCTGCTCCAATGACCTGGGCGATCAGTTCCCCCAGCTTCCCCAGGTCGGGCGGCTTGGCGATCCAGCCATCCAGCCCCTGGGCCTGCAAAGCCTGGAGCTCCTCCTCGATGGGATGCCCACTCATCAAGATCATCTTGACGTCGCCCACGTCCTCGCGCTGTTTCGATTTCAATGCCTGGAAGAGCGCCCGACCGCCCATCTTGGGCATGACCACGTCGCTGAGCACCAGGGCGATGGGGCCAGCTCCCTCGATGACGTCCAGTGCCTGCAGGCCGTTGGCGGCTTGCAGCACCCGGTAGTTCAACATCTTCAGGCTTTCAACGATGGCCTCGCGGGTCAGGTCGTTATCTTCGACGACCAAGAGTGTCTGACCCTGGCCGAGAGGGGTCTCTTGCTGCGTGTTGATAAGCACTTTCGGTCTTTGTACCGGGATGGCGGGCAGGTAGATGGTGAACGTCGCCCCTTGCCCGACCTCCGATTCGACGTCGACGTATCCCTCGTGTTGGCCCACGATGCCGTGTACCTGGGCCAGACCCAGGCCGGCGCCCTTGCCGGGAGCCTTGGTGGTGAAGAAGGGGTCGAAGAGATGAGATCGGATCTCGGGTGGAATACCGGTGCCGGTGTCCGCTACAGTCAGGCGAATCCATTCGCGGGTCGAGGAAAGGGCATCCGCCATTTCTGGTAGCGGCACTTGGGTGGGGTCTTCGATGGTGAGACGGGCCAGCTTAATGTCCAGTTCTCCTCCCTCGGGCATAGCGTCACGGGCGTTGACGACTAGGTTCATCACCGCCTGTTGCATCCGGGTGGGATCGGCGTTGACGGTGTAGGCTGCATCCGTTTCGGTCTGTTCGTAGGAGAAGCGGATCTCGATGTTTTCTGGCATGGTGCGTTGGAACATCTTGACCTGTTCCTTGAGGAAGATCCGCAGATCCATCGGTTGGCACTCGATCACGCTGCTGCGGCTGAAATCGAGGATCTGCTGGATCAGGTCGCTGGCCCGCCAGGCCTGCTCGTCGACGATCTCCAATCGCTGGATCGCGTCTTCTGTCAGGTCAGGATTGCGTAATAGCATCTTGGCGTACAGCGATATGACAGCTATGATGTTGTTGAAGTCGTGGGCGATACCGGCGGCCAATTGTCCCACCGAGGCCAACCGTTCCTGCCGCTGCACCCGTTTCTGGATCTCCCGCTCTTGCGTCGTGTCGTGGGTGACCAGCACCCAACCCGCGGACGTGGGGCCGGTCTCGATGGGCCGGGCGACGACTTCGTAGGTGCGATTTCCGAATAGAATCTCGTGCCACAGACCCTCTGGCAGCGAGGTCAACAGCTCATCCAGGGGAACGTCGCCCAGATGGGTCAGCGTATCGCCCAGGCTCGCATCAGCCAGGAATGCCAGGTCGTCTCGAGCCACGGGATTGGCCAGGATGACCCGATGCCGCTGATCCAGCAATAACACACCCTCGGGGACGGCGTCCATCACGTGTTGCAGTTGCTGGGCCTGGGCCTGGATCTGGGCCAGGAGCCTCTCCTGTTCCGCCTCCGCCTGCACCCGGTCAGTGATGTCCGTCAGGCAGACGAGCACGCGCTCCAACTTTTCCGGATCGGAGGGAATGGTCATCGTCACCAGCACGTTGCGTTTTTCTCCCTGGAGCGTCTGGTTGACGGTTTCGCCCGAGAAGTAGGTTTTTCCCTCGGCGATGGCGATCAGTTCCTCGCGCAGGGTGTCCGCCGTCTCTGGCAGGATGATGCGATCCAGCGCGCCCAGCATCTTCGCCTTGCTCGCAGCCCCGAACATCTCCAGCGTGGTGCGGTTGACGTCGATGACGTGGATCATCTGGGCGGTCCGTTGCACAAATTCCGGGTGTGTCTCCAGGTAGCGGCGGAGTTCGCCTGTGTCCTGGATGTTTAGCTCGTCTTGTAACTCGTCGAGCGCGGCCTTGGCGGCGGAGAAATCTTCCTCCCAGATAGAGACGCCCGCCGTCTCGAAAATGGTGCGGTATCGTTCCTCGCTCTTGCGCAGCGCTTCCTCCACCCGCTTGCGCTGCGCGATCTCCTGCTGGGCTTTCCGGTAGAGCCGGGCGTTATCGACAGCGATGGCGGCCGAGGCGGCCAGGGGTTCCAGCAGGGCCAGGTCGCCGGCGTCGAAGGCGCCGATCTCGGTATCCACAACCTGCAAGACGCCGATGACGTCAGTCTTGGCCTTGAGCGGGACAGTGAGGATGGCGCGCAGGGGCAGGCCAGTTTCTTGTTCTACCGCCTGGACGTGCCGTTCGTCAGCCTGGGCGTCGGCCACGATCGAACTCTCGCCGCTCTCGATCACCTGCCCGGCCAATCCCTCGCCAGGCGCCAGGCGCCAGCCCTTCACGACGTCGCTCTGGGGGCCGGTGGCGTGCCGGCAGACCAGGTCGTCGGTCTCCGGATCGACCAGCCAGATGGAGCAGGCGGTGACTTCGAGCAGGCGGCGTGTCTCCTCCAGGACGGTGAGGAGCACCCGGTCCAGGTCCAGGGAGACGCTGAAGGCCTGCCCGGCCTGGTTGAGCAGTGCCAACTGACGATTGTGCTGGCGCAGTATAGCCGCCGCCCACTTGCGCTCGGTGACGTCACGGACGATGGCCTGGACGTGACCTCTCTCCGGGGCGACGACGCGGGCGCTGATCTCCACGTCGATGGCGGTCTCGTTGGCGTGCTTGAGCCGGGTTTCGAAACGGATCTCGCCTCGCTCTCGAATGGTCTGCAGGGCGTCCTGGGCTTTGTCCAACTCCTCGGCGGGATGGATATCACGTATGTGCATAGCGGTCAATTGTTTCCGGGTGTAAGCCAACATATCACACGCCCGCCGGTTGACGTCCAGGATGCGGCCCTCCAGGTCGTGGATGGCGATGGCGTCGTTGGACTGCTCGAACAGGCGGCGGAATCGCTCCTCGCTCTCCCGCAGTTCTTTCTCCATCCGGTGTTGTTGAAGGGCAACCTCGATAGAGATTTCAAGCTCTCGATCCTTGAAAGGTTTGAGAAGATAGCCGAAGGGCGCGCTGATCTTGGCCCGGCGGAGGGTCTCCTCGTCAGCGTGGGCGGTGACGTAGATCACGGGAATGCCCCATCGGGCGCGGATGTGCTCCGCCGCCTCCACGCCGTCCATCTCTCCCTGGAGCTTGATGCCCATCAGCACCAGGTCGGGACAGATGCGCCCGGTCTCTTCGATTGCCTCCTCGCCATAGGTGACCGTCTTCGCCACCCGGTATCCCAATTGGCGGAGTTGCCGCTCAATGGTCAGGGCGACGATGGCCTGGTCCTCGACGATGAGAATTTGCGGGCTGGCGTCTGGTGAGTGACTGCCCATGTTCTCTATCCGTTTCATCCGTTTTCCTCCTCCCTCGTAGTTGGCGTTGGCCATATGACGGTGAACATCGCGCCGCCCTCATTATGATGTGTAGCCTCTCCGCCAAGTTGCCTGGACAGCATATCGGTCAGTTTGAGGCCCAATGACGACAGGTTTTGTTGATCGAAATCCGGTGGAAGGCCCACGCCGTTATCGCCGACCGTCAACGTCAGTTCACCCTCCCGCTCGTATAACTCCACGGCGACACGATCCGGCCCAGGTTTGCGCCGCTCGGGCGAGAAGGCGTGTTGCAGGGCGTTCGAGACCAACTCATTGACGATTAGCCCGCAAGGGATGGCGACGTCCACGGGCAGGGCGATGTCGTCCGCCTGGACGGCCAGCTCGACCCCGTATGCGCCGTACGATTGCCTCAAGTGATTCATCAGGTTGACCAGGTAGTCGGCCATTTCGATCCGCGCCAGGTCATCGGAACGATAGAGATGCTCGTGGATGTGGGCCATCGTATAGACGCGGTTCTGGCTCTCCAGGAAGGCCTCCCGCGCCTGCTCATCCTCGACTCGCGCCGCCTGGAAGTCGAGTAAGCCGGCGACGATGGCCAGGTTGTTCTTGACCCGGTGGTGAATCTCTTTCAACAGCACCTCTTTTTCGTGGAGAGCGGCCTGAATCCGCTGCTCGGCTCTTTTCTGCTCGGTGATGTCGCGGATGACGCTGCCTACCATAAAGCGCTGTTCGATCTCGACCGGGAAGATCACCGACTGGACGAAACGGCGCGTGCCATCCGGGCGCTCTATCTCGGTGTCGTAAGGCTGATGGAAACGGGGCGCGCTCCGGGCATGGAACATCTGGCGCAGCATGGTTTCCAATTCCCGGCGTATGTCCAGCGTGCGTTTCTCGGCCGGCGCGACTCGGAACTGGACGTCCCACAGGGGCTGGCCCAATACCGTATCCCGGGGCAGGCCGAAGATCCGTTCGGCGCCCTGGTTCCACTCGATAATGTAGCCTCCCTCGTCGGTCAACACGATGCCGTCCTCTGATTGCTCGACCACGCTGCGGAATTTCTCCCGGCTTTCCTCCAGGGATTCCAGGGTGCGGCTGTTGAGCAGCGCGATGGCGGCCAGGTCGCCGAAGGCCTTGGCGATGTGGGCGTCGGCGTCGGTGAAGGGCGCTGGCTTGTTGGCCAGGCCGATCAGGCCGATGGCGCATCCCTCGGAGACGAGAGGGGCGAAGAGGACGTTATCCAGCCTCACGTGGCCCGCCGGCATCAGGTCGAACCATTGGCTGTTGAAGAAGTCGTTGTGGTAGACCGCCTCACCGGTGCGGTAGGCGGTCTCGCGCAGGCCCCGGATGGGCATGGGGAGTTCCGGATCGACGGTGCAGGGCAACCCGCCGGCCTCCAGGAACAGCAGTTCATTTTCATCCCCTTGCTCGTTCAGCAGCGCCACGTAGCCGCTGACGGCGCCGATGAGATCGCGGCAGATGTCGAAGATCGTCCGGGCGGTGGTCTCGAAATCGCGGTAGGCCAGGACGGCGCGGGCGCCCTCCAGCAGGGCCGAGACCTCTCGCTCGCGTTGGCGGATGTTGCTCAAGGCTCTCTGTAGCGCTTCTTCGGTCTGTTTGTGCCCGGTGACGTCGCGCAGCGAGACCAGGTGGGCCGGCGCCTTGGCCCATTCCGTCTCGGTCACGCGCATCTCGACCAGTCGTTTAGCCCCATCGGGGCGCACGACGTCGATCTCGATGGGCTGATCTAGCGCAGTCGTGATGGGGAAACCAAAAGGTTCGCCCACCAGGTCCTCCTCCCGGCGTCCCAGGATGTCCCCGGCGGCCGGATTGGCGAATTGGATGGTGCCGTCAGCGTCGATGACCAGCATGCCATCGGCATTGGCCTGGACGACGTTGTGGAACCGGGCCTCGCTGGCGCGCAGGGATGCCCGTATCTCTTCGAGTTGGCGTTGGAGCGATTCGATGCTTGGCTTTTGTTGTGTATGGCTCATGGGTACGGACCTTTCGGGTTTTGCTAGGTTTGATTTTCTGGACAGCTAACCTTGCGAAGGTTAGAAGAAACCTTCGCAAGGTTATGGTCAATTAGTAAACATCGGAAACCTAATCTTGAACGTCGTCCCCACGCCGGTTTCCATCTCGATTTTACCCTCTAATTGACGGGTGAGCAATTTTACGATCCTCAAGCCCATGGACGAGGGTTGTTGCCAATCTTTTTCCGATAGACCTATCCCATTATCGCCGACGGTGAGGACGAGTTGGTCTGACGCTTCGTCCTGCTGGAGCGTGACGGAGATGCTAGGCTCCCCCTCCATCAGCGTTTCGTCTGGCGGGAAGGCGTGTTGCAGGGCGTTGGCGACCAATTCGTTGACGATGAGCCCACAGGGGTTGGCCGCGTCGATGCCCAGGATCACGTCGTCGACGTCGACCTGGATGGTGACGTCGTATACGTTATGGGTTTGGTAGGCGTGCTCCACCAGGCACCGGACGTAGTTGGCCATGTTGATCCAGGCCAGGTTCGGTGAGCGGTGCAGGTGTTCGTAGACGTGGGCCAGGGCAAAGACCCGGTTTTGAACCCGTTGTAGCACCTGACTCAGCCTTTCATCTTCACTGGCGTTGGCCTGGAAGTCGAGCATGGCGAAGATGATCTGCAGGTTATTCTTGACCCGGTGGTGGATCTCCTGGATGAGGACCTCCTTCTCCTGTAGCGACGCTTTGATCTGTTCCTCGGCTTGCTTCCGCTCGGTGACGTCTCGTGCCAGCGCGATCAGCCGGTCGCCGTTCTTGCTGGCGATCGAGAGCTCGAACCACCTGCTTTGCCCTTCCATTTCCAGCGGATAGGTCGCGCCGAAGTGGCGGCCGGTCTCGGCGGCCTCGGCGATCGCCTCGGTGACGACTTGCGCCGCGGCGTCTGGTAAAATCTCCTCGACCAACTGGCCCAGGAACGCTTCTGGGGGGGCATAGAGTGCTTCGGGATCGTGGGCGCGAAAGTCGAGGATGTGTCCCTCACGGTCGATCTCGAATAGAATGTCGGGCAGGGCGTTCAGCGTCGCCGCGAGCTGTTTGTGGGCGGCTTGTAGCGCCTCTTGCATTTGCTTCCATTCGGTGATCTCGGTCGAAATGCCCGCCATACCGCTGGGCGTGCCGTTCTCATCGTAGAGGAGCCACGTCCGGGCATCAATGACTCGCTCGGCCCCGTCCCGGTCGTAGTTGACCACCTGGCCGCGCCACTCACCGTGGGCTCGAGTCTGGTCGATGATCTCTTGTTGGGTGGCTCCTTTCACTGGATTTTCTCCGAAGGCATGGACTGTCTGGCCGACGAGTTCCTCTTTGGGCCGACCCAATATCTGGACGCTGGCCTCGTTGGTGTAGGTGATGCGGCCCTCCAGGTCGGTGGCCACGATGGCGTCGCGGATCTGGTCCAGCAGTATGGCCTGGAAGCACAGTTGCCCCTCGGCCTGCTGGTGTTCTTCCTCGATCTCGATGTCGTGCAGGGCGAAGGAGACGTCGCCGGCCACTTCCCGGAACAGGTCTTGTTCCTCCTCGTCGGTGACGAACTTGCCAGGAATAGAGACGGCGAGCACGCCGTACAGCCGGTCCTGGTACGCCAGACGGATCGACATCACGGCCTGGTCGCTGTAGTTTGTCCCGTGAGGATAGCCGGGGCACGCCGTCGATGGATCTTCAATCACGACGACGTCGGTCTACTTCAGCGCGCGTTCCAGGCAAGGAGCCGGCTCACCGTCTACCAGACGTTCAGTCAGGATGTGGAACCTTTGGTCATCGACCGGTCCCGATTCGGCCATCGTGGTCCATTCTCCATCCTCGTTGCAGAGGGCGATCCAGGCGTGGTAGTAGCCCCGGCTTTCGATCAACAGATCACAGGCTCGTTGCAGCAGGCGGGGGCGGGATTTCTCTTGGGTGATCAATTGGTTGACGTTGCGGATGGCGCGCAACACGGCGGTCAGGTGGGCGGCCCTTTCCTCGGTTTCCCTGCGCTGGGTCACGTCCCGAGCTGCCCCGACGATGCGCAGCACGCGCTCCTGATGCTCGTCCCACACCGGGCGGTTGTAGAGGTGTAACCAGCGGGTCTCGCCCTGCCGGGTGATGATGCGCATCTCGCTTTCGCGAGGTTGACCGGAGAGCACGTTTTGGAGTCCCTCCCGGGCGCGAGATCTATCATCGGGGTGGACGAGATTGAGCCAGTCATCAGCGGTTTGAACATTCTTGGCGTCTGAGTCAAAGATCCGCGCGAAGGCCTCGGTGATCCATTCGACGGTCAGGGTGCCATCCGGCTCGATACGTAAGGCGTAGGCGAAGTCGGAGACGAGTTCTGAGACCAGGCGATACCGGGCCTCGCTCTCGCGCAACGCGCGTTCCATCTGGTGTTTGTACAGGGCGGTCTCGACGGTGGCCCGCAGTTCTCTATCTTGGATCAGCTTGGTGAGGTGGCCCTGTTCGTCCCGCACCGGGGTGATCTGGTCGGAGAAGCAGAGCCTTTCACCCTGCCAGGTGACGTAGTTCTCGACCGTCTAGCTCTCACCCCGTCTCATCACCGCCTGGGTCTGCTCGATGATGGGACTGGCTTCCTCTTCTCCAAACAGATCGACGGGCGTTCGTCCCAGGACGTCGGCGGCCTGGATCCCGTAACGGCTGGGGCCGTGGTAATACAGGTAGCGACCGTCGAAATCGTGCAGGCTGACGATGTCCTCGGCGCTCTCGATGAGCGTTCTCAAGCGGGCCTCGCTTTCGCGCAGGGCACTCTCGGCTCGCTTACGCTCGGTGATATCGAGAAAGGCAATCTGTATCGCCGCTTTGCCCCGGTATTCGGTGTAGCTGGCCAGCGTTTCCACCCAGCGCACCGATCCATCCCGGTGAATGAAGCGAAATTGTTGCCGGGGTGGGATGGGTTTTCCCTGCAGGCGATCCTGTAAGTTCTGCCATATCCGGGCCCCGTTCTTGGGATGCACGACAGATCTCAAATCCCCGGCCGAGAAGGTCAGTAGTGCCTCCCAGGTGTAGCCGACCATCTGGGCTACTTTCTCGTTGGCGAAGACGATTTGATTTTCCTGGATCATGACCAAGCCCTGCAGCGAATGCTCGACCAGGGTACGATAGGCTTCCTCAGTTCGCTGGCGCTGGATCAGGCTCTCGACCAGGTAGTGCCACTTGGTCGCCGAGCGCTCGCCGTTCAGGAAGACGTCGGGAGGCGTGTAATAGTAATTATCGAGGATTTCAGTGCCAATCGCGACGGTGGGATGGGTGTACAGTACATCCAGGAGCAGATCGGGATCAAAGCGTCGTTGATCGTATTGACATAGGGCTACACATTGGGCGTGGGGGAGGAACTTGTTCAGGCCAACCTCGTATTCGATCAGGCGTTGGGATCCGGGAGGTCCTCGCAGAACCCACGTCATCTCGCCGGTGACGCGCAGGAGCGGATACCCTTCTGAGATGGCCCGGTCAACCTTGATCTGGAGGAGATGGATCATCGCGTCGGGATTGAAAGTGCCATGTTGGAGGTACGTCTCGTCGCTGGTCAACAGCACGAGTTGGCCGCTGTTCACGTAATCCTCGACTGGCAGGCTGACGTCTCGAAGATACCCCAGGACGGTATCGGCGGTGCGTTCGTCGACGATGTATATCACTTTCTCGCCCTGGACCAGCCCTCGTTGCACGAATGGCGTGAGGATAGCCCGGTGCTCTTCCTCGGTCTGGTAGAAGCAGCACAGGTGACTGCCCGGTGCTAGATCGGCCATCGTGGTTTGAGAGAGTTGTTCGCTAGACATTCCTGCCCCTTGGGCCCAAAATTTGTATTATTTGTCCATTCGTGCAAACCTGTCCTGAGCGTAGTCGAAGGATTCGCGGCTAATCTCTCACCGCGGCCATGCAAAATCCCAAAGAAGCAGAGACTATTTAAAAATTTACTGGCCTCTGGCAAATAGGGAACCATCCCCGATTTTCGGAATTGGGACGCAGATGGACGCGGATTTTCGCAGATTTTTATTGATTATCTGCGTTCTTCTGCGTGAATCAGCGTTCCATCAAAGAGTAAAACTAAATTTACCAGACCCCAGAATTTATTACCCGACATCTCTGGATCACGAATGGCACGAATGAACGACACGAATGGCACGAATGAACGTGACTGCTCACCTTGTGCCCGCCGGATCACAATCCGGCAGTTTACAGGCGACGTGTTGGCTTCCGTCACCACCCATGATGGCCCTTGCACCATCGACGCG
>DSAR01000052.1 GCA_011046405.1 Chloroflexota bacterium
AGGGGGTATGGGGTATGGGGTATGGAGTATGGATGAGGGAAGGTCGCTGCGGGATGTCGCGGGCGAGTTGCAACGGGCGGCGCTGGCGGCGGTGGATCCGGAGGCGGCCGTGCGGCGGCATCTGCGGCGTGCAGGGGACGCGCTCTTGATCGGCGAACGACGTTACAATTTATCCGATTACGAGCGGGTGTTCGTCGTCGGCGGGGGGAAAGCCTCGGTACCGATGGCGAAAGCCGCTGTCGAGGTGCTGGGGAAACGATTGACCGAGGGCGTGATCGTCGCCAAGTACGGTCACGCCGGTTCGCTGCCTTCGACCCCACGCCTTCAGTTTATCGAGGCGAATCATCCGACGCCCGACGAGCAGGCTGTGCGCGGCGCCCGGGCTGTGGCCGCCCTGGCGCGCCGGGCGACGGAGCGTGATCTGCTGATCTGCCTCATCTCCGGCGGCGCTTCGGCGCTGTTGACGTGGCCTGCGCCAGGGTTGTCGCTGGCGGCGTTGCAGGCGCTGACCGACGACCTGCTCCGTTCCGGCGCGACGATCGACGAGATCAACACCGTGCGCAAACACTGTTCCCGGATCAAGGGAGGAAACCTGGCCCGCCTGGCGGCCCCCGCGACGACGGTGACCCTGATCCTCTCTGACGTGGTCGGCGACCCGCTCGACGTCATCGCCTCCGGCCCCACCGTGCCCGATCCGACGACGGTGGCTGACGCCCAGGCGGTGCTCGACCGTTACGGCCTCGCCGCCGATCACGAGATCCCATTCCAGGAGACGCCCAAGCCGGGTGATCTGGCCTTCGAGCGAATGCAGCACGTCCTGCTCGGTTCCAACCGGCTGGCGGCGAAGGCAGCGGTGGAACGCGCGCGCGCGTTGGGCTACCACACGCTGTTGTTGAGCACCTACGTCGAGGGGGAGGCGCGGGAGGTAGCGCGGGTGGCGGCGGCCCTGGCCAAAGGCGTGCGCGCCCACGGCGACCCGGTCGCGCCGCCGGCCTGTCTGGTGTGGGGCGGCGAGACGACGGTCACAGTCCGGGGGGATGGAAAGGGCGGCCGGAACCAGGAGTTGGCCCTGGCGGCGGCCCTGGCGCTCGACGGCTGGCCCGGCGTCCTGGTGATGGCCCTGGCGACCGACGGGACCGACGGCCCCACCGACGCCGCTGGCGCCGTCGTCACCGGCGATACAATCGCCCGCGCCCGGGCGCAGGGGCTCGATCCCCGGGCGGCCCTGGCAGCCAACGACAGCTACCCGTTCTTCGAGGCGCTGGGCGACCTGATTCGCACCTGCCCGACCGGCACCAACGTGAACGATCTGTTGTTCGTGTTGGTGGGTAGCGAGTAACCGCGAGGAGTATGGGTTGATGTTTACCCTGATAGTGCTATACTAAATGGGCGTTCGTTGATTGTCAGTATTTGGAAAGAGGAGGGTGAAATGGGTACTGAAATTGTGAAACTATTGGGTGACGAGGCGGAAAGTTTGCTCTCTCACGAATGTCACGGGATTCCCCGGTCGATGATCTACACGCCGGGGCCGGATTTCGTGGACCGGGTGATGGCCCAGACCGATCGCTCGCCGACGGTGCTGCGGAATATGCAGTTGATTTTCAACACCGGGCGACTGGGCGGCACGGGCTATCTCTCCATCTTGCCCGTCGATCAGGGAATCGAGCATTCGGCCGGGGCCTCCTTTGCGCCGAATCCGCTCTACTTTGATCCGGCCAACATCGTCGAGCTGGCCCTGGCGGGGGGATGCAACGCTGTGGCCTCGACGTTGGGCGTGCTGGGGGCGGTCTCGCGCAAGTACGCCCACAAGATCCCGTTCCTGGTCAAGATCAATCACAACGAGTTGCTGACCTACCCCAAGATCCACGACCAGACGCTGTTTGCCGGCGTGCAGCAGGCCTTCGACCTGGGCGCGGTGGCGGTCGGGGCGACGATCTACTTCGGCTCGCCCGAATCGCGGCGCCAGATCATGGAGATCAGTGAGGCCTTTGCCTACGCCCACGAGCTGGGGTTGGTCACGTTCCTGTGGGCCTACCTGCGGAACCCGGCCTTCAAGCACGATGGCGTCGATTACCACGCCGCCGCCGACCTGACGGGCCAGGGCAACTACCTGGGCGTCACTATCGAGGCCGACGTCATCAAGCAGAAACAGGCGACCAACAACGGCGGTTTCCGGGACATCAACTTCGGCCGGACCGATCCCCGGGTCTACGATGAATTGAGCAGCGAGCATCCCGTCGACCTGGTGCGTTACCAGGTGGCCAACTGCTACATGGGCCGCATCGGCCTGATCAACTCCGGCGGGGCCTCGGGCGAGAATGACCTGGTGCAGGCGGTACGCACGGCCGTGATCAACAAACGGGCCGGCGGCATGGGCCTCATCTCGGGCCGCAAGGCGTTCCAGAAACCGATGGGGGAGGGGGTCCGCCTGCTCAACGCGATCCAGGACGTGTATCTCTCGGACGAGGTGAACATCGCCTGACGGGGGGCGTTATGGAGGCTGGCGTGGGTGCTTTGAAAAGTAGCCAGTAGACAGGGGACAGGTAGACAAGGGTGAGGAGCTTGTCTACCTGTCTTTTTTTGTCGGTGCTTCAGTAATGTCGTCCCAATTGATCGGGAGATCGGGGATTTTCCACGTTGGTGGAGGCGTCCACTTTTCCCAACCGTCACAGAAAGGGGCTTGATTGTTCTCCATCAACTTGACGACTCGTTCTCCATTTTGCAAATCGAGATTCATTCCCACGACTATCAGCTTGATTGTTCTCCATCAACTTGACGACTCGTTCTCCCTCCGCTCGAATGGCCTGGGTTTCTTCAAGAGCGAACAAACCTGTCGTCTGTGTGTATCTTCTCAATAAGTTGGGGAGCTGTGGCCGGTCTCCCGACCGAGCCACAGCGGGCACGGTCAGGAGACCGGCCCGAGCGAGTTTGCCCCGGTTTATTGAGATGATACGTCTGTATCTTCTTTCAAGTGTTGACGGATGCGTGCGCATAGGGCCGCGATCTCCTGCTCGTCTCCCCGGGGCGCATCGGGCCATTCATCCACGCGCAAGCCCCAGTACTCGCGCGGCGTGCCGGGATAACGGGGCACGAGCCATAGGTGCAGATGCGGGACGGCGTGACCCAACACGAACAAGTAGACGTGCTCGGCCCTCTCGCTGTTCGTCAACGCCCGGCTGAGGCGCGCGAACAGCAGCCCGATTGCCTGCGCTTCGGCGTCGGTCAGGTCGGCCAGGCCCGGCACGTGACGCCGGGGCTCGACCATCAGGGTGCCCAGGTATGCCGTCGACTGGCCCTCGGGGATGCCGGCGTGACCGGCGTAGACCCGGTCGTCCTCGTAGATCGCACCGCCCGGCGCCGACACCCACCCCCCGATTTATTGAGAAGATACATGCGAATGATAAATTCGGATCACTGTGTGACCTGTTCCAACAGCATCGCGCCGATTTCGGCCGCTGACCGGGGATCGGCCGTCTGCTCGAGGAGCACGGCGACGGCGTAACGGGGTTCGTCTCCAGACGCGGCGCCGGGCGTCACGCCGAGGAACCAGGCCAGCGATCCCAACTTTCGACCCGAGATCGCTGCGCCGGTGTGGCCGACGACGTCGGGGCCGTAGGCGGGCCAGGTAGCCAAGATCGTTTTGGCGACCTCCGCCGGGATGATGGGGGTCACGGTACTTGCCCGGGGGAAGGTCTGCCATTGACGCTCGGCGTCCTGGATGCGCAGCACCAGGTGCGGAGTGGGCATGTTACCCTGGTTAGCCAGGGTGCCTGCTACCAGCGCCATATGGAGCGGCGACACGGTCAGTTTTCCCTGTCCAATCGCCTCATCTTGGAGACTGAGCGTTTGGGAAAGCCACATGTCTGTCTCAATCGCTGTGCTCGGAATCGTCAGCGAGGGGGCCGTGGTGAGCGACCAACGGGCTATCCCGTCGTGCAGGCCAGCAGTGCCCAGCCGCTCACCGAGGTCGGCGAAGGGCGCGGGACAGGCGGCAGCGTAGGCCCGGGCCAGCGTGTGGGGCTGGGAAATCGGCCCGCTGCATCCGAACAACATCCCATTGATGGGCAATTGGGCCTCGGCGTCGGGGGTGAGGGTGGAGAGTGTGGCCCGGTCCTGGAGCAGGGCCTCGGCCAGGATGACGGTCTGGAGGGCGGCGCCCGGCTGGTAGAGCCCCTGGGTGGCCCGATTGACCAGCGGGGCGGATGGATCCTCGCGCAAACTCTCCCACAACTCGCCCAGCCGGTTGGGGTCGAAGGTCGGCGCGGAGGCCAGGACCAGGATGTCGCCGGTGACTGCGTCGATCAGGACGGCGGCGCCGCTGTGATCGCTCAACGCGCGCTGGGCCTCCGTTTGCAAAGCAGCGTCGAGGGTCAGTTGCAGGTCGCGTCCGTGGGGGGGCTGATGGCGCAACTCGGCCCAGGCTGCCTGCCAGACATCACGGTCAGTCTCGCCCCGCAGTTGAGCGTCGAAGGCAGCCTCGATGCCGCCGACGCCGTAGCGCAGGCTGGCGTAGCCCACGGCGGGGGCCGTCTCTGGCACCGGGTAGATGCGCCTGACGACGCCATTGTCAGAGACGTTCACGTCGGCTAACAGCGCGCCATCCCGATCGAGGATGCGCCCCCGCACGATACGTTGCTCGTAGAGGACGCGCCGGGGATTATCCTCTCGCCCTTTCAACTTGTCAGCCCGTGCAATCGACCAGTACCCGCATTGGACAGCCAACAGGGCCAGGGCCAGGGAGAGCACAGCGACGACGTGGTAGATTGCTAGATTGGTAGATTGGTAAACCGGTAGATTGGTAGATTGGTAAACCGGTGTACCGGTATACCGGTTTACCAATCTACCGTTATGACCACTGATGCGGAGGAGGAGGGCCAGGGCGATGAAACTGGTCAGTAGTGAGCTACCACCGTAGGAAAGGAAGGGTGCCGTGACGCCGGTGATGGGCGCCAGCCTGGCGTTGCCGGCCATGATGACCCAGGCCTGGACGATCAGGCCGATGACGAGCCCGGCGGCGAGGAGACGCTCGAAGGGGCGGCGGGCCTGGATAGCGATGCGGAATCCGCGCAGGAGAAGCACGCCGTATAAGGCCAGCAGGGCCAGGACGCCAGCCAGTCCGAATTCCTCGGCGAGGGCGGCGAATATGAAGTCGGTGTGCACGGCGGGGATATAGGTCGGGTCGCCCAATCCCAACCCACGCCCGAAGATGCCGCCGGATCCTAGCGCCAGCAGGCTCTGCACGATCTGGAACGCGCGGTCGGCGGCGTTGGGCCAGGGGTCGATCCACCCGTCCACGCGCAGGGCGACGCGGTCCGAAAGGAGATAGCCCGCCAGCCCTGCCAGGGCGAAGAAGGCCAGCCCGGCGGCGACGTATTGCCATTGTCCCGTCGCCAGGTAGAGCATGGCCAGGAAGGTGAAGAAGAACAGCATCCCAGCCCCCAGGTCCTGTTGCCAGGCCAGCAGGACGATGGTCAGCCCGAACATGACCAGCAAGGGGCCGACGTAGGCCAGGGGGGGCAGTGTCCACTGGCCCAGGCGCAGCCTTTCGGACGTGAGCATCTCGCCTCGCTCGGCCAGGTACGAGGCCAGGTAGACGATCATCAGCAGTTTGAGCGGCTCTGAGGGTTGGAGGTAGAGGCCCCATCCACCCAGCCATAGGCGCAGCCCGTAACCGGAGGGATTGACGCCGAACAGGAGGGTGGCAGCCAGCAGGAGCAGTCCGCCCAGGAGCCAGGTATAGCGGAAGCGCCGCAACCAGCGCAGATTCTCGCTCAGCCGGACGACGAGCAGACAGGCAACGACAGAGACGAGCACCCAGACCGCCTGGCGCAGAAGGAAATTGCTGGCCAACCGGCCGATGAGCAGCAGGCTCCACCCAGTCATCAGTCCGGTGGTGGGGAGCAGCAGCGGGTCGCGGTGGGGCAGGTAGCGATTCAGGGCGTAGTGTGCGCCGCCGAACGAGAGCGACCAGGCGGCCAGTGCCAGCGCCAGGTGAGGGAGGACGACGCGCAAGTCGCTCCCGGCGAATCGCTCGTCGGCGACGGCCAGCGTGACCGCGCCGACGAGCAGAAACGCGAAGGCTACCAGGAGCAGGTTGCGTTCGTGGTGGATTGAAGGGACGTGAGTTGACGTGCTTTTGAAAGGTTGAGTTTCCAACCCGATCAGCCCTTGATGACAGCCAATGGCGTGAGGAGGGCGACCTTGCGGGCGATGCCCAGGTTGTGTACCACCTCGACCACGCGGCTGACGTCCTTGTAGGCCAGGGGGGCTTCTTCGGCCAACCCCTTGTTGCTCCCGGCGTGGACGACGATGCCCCGTTCCTCCAGTTCCTTTTTCAGATCGGCGCCCCAGACCTTCTTGCGGGCCTGGGTGCGGCTCATCGTGCGCCCGGCCCCGTGGCAGGTCGAGCCGAAGGTCAGTTCCATCGCTTTCTCGGTGCCGACCAGGACGTAGGAGGCGGTGCCCATCGAGCCGGGGACCAACACCGGCTGGCCCACGTCCCGGTAATCGGCGGGCAATCCCGCGTAACCCGGCCCGAAGGCGCGGGTCGCCCCCTTGCGGTGCATACACAGCCGCTTCCGCTCGCCGTTCACGTCGTGCTCCTCGAATTTGGCGATGTTGTGGGCCACGTCGTAGACCTGGAAGAGGTCGAAGTCGCCGACTTTCCCGGCCAACACCCGCTCGAAGGCCTCGCGCACGCCGTTCGCCAGTACCTGCCGGTTGACGAAGGCGTAGTTGACGGCGCAGGCCATCGCACCGTAATACGCCTGGCCCTCGGGGGAATCAATGGGCGCACAGACCAACTCCCGGTCGGGTAACTCGATGTTGTACTTCTTGACCGCCGGTTGGAGCCGCTTCACGTAGTCGCTGCACACCTGGTGGCCGAAGCCCCGCGATCCGCAGTGGATCTGCACGACGACCTGGCCCGGTCGCAGGCCGAAGGCGTCGGCCACGTCGGGGTCGTAGACCTCTTCGACGACGTCGATCTCCAGGAAGTGGTTGCCGGAACCCAACGAGCCGATCTGGACGCGCCCGCGCTCGATGGACCGCTTGCTGAGTTGGGCCGGATCAGCGCCGGGCAGGGTGCCCTGTTCCTCGGTGTGCTCGAGATCCTCCCGCCGGGCCAGCCCGCGTTTGAGCGCCCATTGGCTGCCGTTGATCACCATGTCTTCCAGTTCCCGGTCGGAGACCTGCTGGCGTCCCTTGCCGCCCACGCCGCTGGGGCAGGTCTGGTACAGGGTCGCGGTCAGGTTTTCTATGTGGGGGGCGACCTCCTCCTGGTCCAGGTGCGAGGCCAGCAGGCGCACGCCGCAATTGATATCGTACCCGACACCGCCGGGCGAGATGACGCCGGTCTGGGCGTCGATGGCGGCCACGCCGCCGATGGGGAACCCGTAGCCCTGGTGGAAGTCCGGCATAGCCATCGCGCTGCGGACGATGCCCGGCAGGGTGGTGACGTTGGTCAATTGTTTGACGGTCCGGTCGCCGAAGGCGGCGTCGAACAGTTCCGCGTCGCCGAACAGGCGGGCGGGGACGCGCATATCGTCTCGAAAATCCTGGGGTAGTTCCCAGATGTACTTGTCGATGCGTTGAAAGTCCTTCTTTTCCGCTGTTTTTTGGTCAGACATAGGT
The DNA here is from genome assembly GCA_011046405.1 of Chloroflexota bacterium. Classification (GTDB taxonomy): domain Bacteria; phylum Chloroflexota; class Anaerolineae; order B4-G1; family B4-G1; genus DSAR01. Next base: position 7,633 of record DSAR01000052.1, read on the forward strand.
TTTCCTCCTTACACAACTCACACGTCAAAGACGATGGTGGTTTCGTATCCCTCGTCGGTCTGCACGATCTCCAACTCGTGAAAGGTCGTCGCCTTGACCGCGCTTCGATGTTCCACCGGCGGGCCGCCGCGGACGGTGGCCCGCAGTCGATGGTCCGTGATTTCCGCCACGTCGAACGCGGTGAACACGAGCGCGTCCTGTTCTCCCAGGTAGAGCAGTTCGTCCAGCCAATCGACCAGCAGGGTCTCGAGGTCGTAGGCCTCCAGTTCGACCTGGCGCTCGACGGCGGCGGGGATCGAATCGGGATCCACGGCCAACTGATGGGCCAGGCCGTAGGCCGCGTTGGCGAAAAGCTCCGCCAGGTTGCCCCCCCAGACGCGGATCGACAGATCGGCAGTGTGCTCGATTTCCTCGAATCTCTTTTCCTTCATATAGTCATCCTACCATGGACGAGGCGCTTTGCCAAATCAGGCGTCGTGCGCTTGCACGATTTGGACGTGAGACGTGACACGGGTCAAGAACGAGCGCCGCAGTTCCGGGCTCGATATCTTGGCCGCGCGGGCCTGGAGGCGTTGGTGGGCCGTTTCTATGATCTCTCTGGCCCTGGGGCGTTGGTTGGCCTTCAGAACCTGGTAGCAGGTCAGGTAAACCAGGAAGGGATCCAGCGCGCCATCCAGGGAACCATCCTCCAGATAATTGAGGATTTCGTCCACGTGGGCCTGGGCCTGGACGAGGTCGCTTTGCAAGAGAGAAACGCGGGCTAATCCGCTGACGATCTCCATCGCCAGACTGTGTTGATTTGTCTCGCGGCGTATGGTCAGCGCCTGACGATAGGCGTCGATCGCCTCCTCAAGCCGTCCCAACTCGACCTGCGCGCGGCCCACAAAGGTCAGCGCATAGGCCTGGGCCTGGGAGGCGCCGAGTTCTTCAGCGATAGCCAGCGCTCGACGCCCCAGATTGAGCGCGTCTGTGAAATGGCCCATGTCACACGAAAGCAAGCTTTGAAAACTGGCGATCAGGCTTTCTCCCCGCCGGTCGCCAATTTCCTGCTTGATTTGGATGGCCTCCCCGTAATAATCGTCCGCTTTTGTGAAATCGCCCAGCGACCAGTGGACGAGCCCCAGATTGCCCAGGGTGTTGCTCTCGCCCCACAGGTCACCGATCTCTCGGCTGATGTGCAGTGCTTGTCGGTAATAGTCCCGGCTGTCGGTGTACTCGCCACGATCGAGCGCAATCATGCCGAGATTGTTGAGGATCCAGCCCTCTCTCTCTCGGTTGCCGATTTCGCGCCGGATGATGTCCAGGGACTGCTCGAAATAGGCCCTCGCTGTCTGAAAGTCGTCCTGTTCGTATACTGTGATGCCCAGATTGCCCAGCGCCAGGCTCTCGCCAAAGCGGTCGTCGAGTTCGCGCCGGATGTGTAACGTTTGGGTGTAACATTCGCTGGCTCTTGCATAGTCCGCAAGATAAAAATAGACCGCGCCCAGGCGGCTCAAACTATCGGCTTCCCACCGACGTGACGGCGTCGCTTGGGCCAGGGTCAACGCTCGGTCGAGTAGGTCTTTGGCTTTGGCATAATCTCCCTGTCGATTGCTGATAATGGATAGGTTGTTGAGGCACGAAATGATCTCTGGGACGTCGTCGAGCGTCTGCAATACCTTGAGGCTATCTTGTAACAGATTTTCCGCTTCGTCATATCTTCCGAGGTGAATCATAAACGTACCCCGGCGTACGACGAGCTTGTGAATGACGTGTTGTACGTGTTCCAGGATGGGCTTGGTCTGGCTCAAGCTTTCAATGGCTTGACCAAAAACCGCCTTGCCTTCCTGGAACCAACAGCGCAAGGTGTAGAATTGGGTCAAGCTTTCCAGCATTTGCCTGATTGCCGAGACTCGCCCGTGAGTCGCCGCCCAATCCCAGGCCGCGCGGACGTTCTCAATCTCGGCGTTGAGGGTGTCGAGTGCCGGGCGCTGTGTGCTGCCGGTCAGGTCAGTTTCCAATGCTTGTAACAGCGTGCAGTAGTAATCACAATGTTGTTCATAGACCTTCGATGCACCATCCGGGTCGCCGGTCAGTATTTCTGCCGCGTAACGGCGCACCAGATTGTGCAGCATGTAGCGCGTCACGGGATGTGGATGCTCGTACGTCACCCGGTAGAGCATCGACTTGTCCACTAGGGCGGCCAGAATTTGGGATGACGTGTCGGTGACCTGTAAGGCAGCCTCCCGGCTAAAACTGCCCTGGAAGACGGTCAGACGTTGTAAGACACGTTGTTCCTCGGTCGTGAGCAACGTCCAGGCGTATCGAAAGGCCGCCCGCATGCTGTGATGACGGGCAGGCGTGCCCGGCGACGAGACGTGCAGAAAATCCAGGTCGTTCTGCACTTCCTGCGCGATCTCCTGACAGGAGTAGGCGCGCAGCCAACTGGCCGCCAGTTCGAGCGCCAACGGAATCCCACTGACGAGCTGGCAGATGCGCACGATGTGTGGCTGATTAGCCGGATTGATCGAAAAGTTGGGCTGCCAGCGACGGGCGCTTTCCACGAAAAAGTGCACGGCGCTGTACCGATGGATCTCCTCGCCCGATGCCCCAAGAGAGTCGCCGGAAAGGGCATCGTCGGGATAACCGAGCGCCTCGACGTTGAACAAGCATTCTCCGGGTGCATTCAAGCGCTTTTGGGATGTGACCAGCACGCTCAAGTTGGCCGCGTGTCGCAAAAGATCGACGATCAGCGCGCCTCCGGGCAGCAGATGTTCGAAGTTATCCAGTAGCAGCAGGGTTTCTTTTTTCCTCAGATAATTGCCCAACTGGGCCTGGAGATTTTCGCCCGAACGGAAGTTGAATCCCAATGCCCGGGCCAACGCTGTCGTCAACGCATCTGGTGAGCCGATGGCAGCCAGGGGCACGAAGTAGACGCCATCTTGAAACGCCCCCGTCTCTTCCCTGGCGACTTGGAGCGCCAGGCGGGTTTTTCCCACCCCACTTGGCCCGAGCAGCGTCAACAGGCGGCAATCCGGGCGATTGAGTTGTTCGGCGATTTGTTCCAACGCTGCTTCTCGCCCGATAAAGGGTCCCAACTGTGCGGGTAGATTGTGGGGCGACTGGGGGTCACGAAGCAGGGTCTCGGCCTGAATTTGCTCGTACAGGGCCTCCGTGGTGGCGGTGGGCGCCACGCTCAGTTCCGCCGCCAGGGTTTGCCGACACCCGTCGTACTGGGTCAGGGCCGCACTGCGCTGCCCACTCAGGGCCAGCGCGCGCATCAGTTGTTGGTGCGCTTCCTCCCGCCAGGGTTCCAATGCCACCTGTCGCCGGGCGTAGTGTTGTGCCAGATCGAACGCGCCCCGCTGTTCGTGATAGGCGGCCAGTTGATAAAAAACGTCCATCGCCTGCCGGTGTAGATATTCCCGCTCCATCAGCAACCACTCCTCGAAAGGGTGGCTATCCAGGAAGAAGCTGGTCAAGAGGTCTCCCCGGTAGAGTTCCGCTGCCTGGGTCAAGCGCCGGTGACACGCGCGGCAAGCCTGGAGCCGGCGGTGTGGATGCTGTTGGGTCGTGGCGATCAGGTCCTTGAAGGCAGTCACGTCGAGCCAATAGTCGCTGTGGGGGTTGAACTGGATGGCGGTGCGCGTGATGTGCAGGAAGGGTGGATCTGCCTTACGATCGCCGATGGCGTTGCGCAGCCGGTTCAGCGCCTGGCGCAGGGCGTGCAGCGCCTCTGCCTCGGGCTGGTCGGGCCAGAGCAAGCTGGATAGGAATGTTCGCTGAAACTGGGTGCCGGCGTGCATCGCCAGGTAGACCAGCAGCGCCCGGGCCGAGTCGGCCCCGAAATTGGTGATGGGTTGATCATCCTTGCTAACTTGGAAAGATCCTAAAAACGTAATCGCTAAGGGTTTCATCAATCCTCGTGACGGTTCGGTGACGTTTCTTTGCTATACTACGGCTATACTTCGAAAGAAGAAAGGGAATAAACCGGGGGCTTGTTCGTAGTAGGCGCTTCAGCGCCCCTAAAAGCG
>DSAR01000307.1 GCA_011046405.1 Chloroflexota bacterium
GTGTTTGCGAGCGGCAAAGCCGCTCGCAAACACCCCGCCCCGGTTTATTGAGATGATACGTTTCTGGCTTGTCCAGGTTAGGAGGAAGTTGATGAAAATAGCTAAATTGATCGCTCTGTTGGGCCTGTTGGCGATGACGGGCGTCCTGGTCTACGGATTCGCCGTCGGGGATTTTGGCGCGGAGGGCCGGCGCTTGCTCGCGATGCCCTGGGGGATCGTCTCGCTGGTCGATCTCTACGTGGGATTTGTGCTATTTTCTTGCTGGATCGTCTACCGCGAGAAGTCGCTCCTTCGTTCCGTCGTGTGGGTCGTGCTGATGATGGTGCTGGGCTTTTTCACCGCCAGCCTGTACACCCTCATCGCGTTGCAGACCAGCCAGGGGGATTGGCGGCATTTCTGGATGGGCAGGCGGTTAGAAGATGAATGGGATGCATGATCGGGAAAAGGAATTGCTCCTGCGCTACCACGTGTAGACCGCGTGCGCGTCGGTCTAAGGCGCGCTGCGGAAATCCGCTTCCGTGGGACCGTTCCAGGGCGGGGAGAACCATGGCCCCACACTCATGCCCAACAGATCGCCGGGCGGATGCCGTTGGCGCACCCGCCAGCGGTAGACGGTGTCGGGCGTCAAGCCCGCCACCGTCTGGCTCAACACGCCGCTGGTTGTGAACAGGCCGACGCCGGCGCTCGCTTCGGTGGACGTAAACGGGACGCCCAACGGCGCGACCTGCCATTCGAGTGCCAGCGGTGTGCCCGCCAACGCCCGGTGGGCGGTCAATTGCAGGTGGACGCGGGTGGGCGAATCGGAACGACCCAGCGGCCCGATGGGCGTCTCGCCATCGGTGCGCATCTGCCTGGGCCGGCGGACGGCTCGCCCCCAACCGCCGTTCCCCGGGTAGATGAAAACCCCGCCCCGGTCCACGTAACCGTCGTCGTACGTCGGCACGCCGACCGCCAGGTCGGCGAAACCATCCCCATCCCAGTCCCCAACAGCGACGCTGAATCCGAAGGCGGCCTTGTCCTGCGCGCCCGCTGTCACCCAGGCCTGCGGGCCAGATGAAATCCCGCCCGGCCCGCCGTGGTAGACGAAGACGCCGCCCGGCTCGATCCTGTGCTCGTTGTCTGGATGGATGGCGTAGTTGGAGGCGCCAATGGCGAGATCGGAGAAACCGTCGCCGTTCACGTCCCCGGCGATAGCGACAGAGATGGCGAATTTGCTGTTCTCCTGGTCGGTGGGGTGGGTGATCCAGGCCGCTTCATCCGTTAGGCCATTTTCGCCGCCGTCGTAGACGAAGACGGTCCCCTCGCGCCAGACCTCGCCGGTGTACTTGTAGGCCCCGGCGATGACGTCGGCGTACCCGTCGCCGTTCAGATCTCCAGCGGCGATGGAGAGGCCGAGTTCGGCTTGATTGTTATCCCCGATGATCACCCAGTCGGGTGCAGGCGAGAGACCCTCCGCCGATCCGTAGAATCCGTAGAGCGCGCCCTCGTCCTGCACGTTGCTGTGCAAGTTGGGCGCGACGTCGTAGCACGGCGCGCCCACGACGAGATCGGCGTAGCCATCGCCGTTCACGTCCCCAACGGCGACCGCGCGCCCGAAATTGGCGAAAGCCCGGTCGGTGGGGTGTGCGATCCAGGCAGGTTCGTCCGCCAACCCATCCGGCCCGCCGTAGTAGACGAAGGCCGCTCCCTCGTTGACCGCCTCGGCGTCGTAACCGTTGGTTGTGATGAGCACGTCGGCGTAGCCATCGCCGTTCACGTCCCCGGCGGCGACCGCGTAACCGAACCGGGCGCTGATCCCGTAGATCGCTGTCCCCTGGCGCGGCGGCGGCGCGCTCCAATCCGGCTCGTCCCCGGGACCATTGGGCCCACCATAGTAGACGCGGACCTGTCCATCGTCGTGCATCTCGTGATCGTAGAGCGGGACGCCGAGGATGACGTCGGCGTAGCCGTCGCCGTTCACGTCCCCCGCGGCCATGGCCTGCCCCAGCCGGGCCCACGCTTGTCCCCCCTCGGCGGTCCAGAGAGGCGTCGTCGCGGGGCCGCCCGGCCCCCCGGCGTAGAGGTAGACGGCTCCCTGCTCGGTCAAATTGCCGTCGTAATGGGGTGCGCCGACGAGCAGGTCGTCGTACCCGTCGCCGTTCACGTCCCCGGCGTTGGCGACCGACCAGCCCAGGAGAATTTTCTCGCCCTCGCCTGTGACCTGCCACGCGGGCGCATTCGTCAACCCCGTTGGTCCGCTGTGGTAGACGAAGGCCCCGCCCTCCTCCATTTGCTCGCGCGCGTAACCGGGCGCGCCGACGACGAGGTCGGCGTAACCGTCGCCGTTCACGTCGCCAGCCGTCGCGACGGCCTCGCCGAAGCGGGCGTTGGCCTGGTCGGTAGGATGCGTGACCCAAATCGGCACGGTCGAGAGGCCGGCCGGGCCGCCCCGGTAGACGTAGGCGGCGCCCTCGTCCGGCTGCACGTCGGCGCGACCGGGCGCGCCGACGGTCAGGTCGGCGTATCCGTCCCCGTTCGTATCCCCCAGGATGGCGAGCGCCGATCCGAAATGAGCGCCCGCCCGGTCGCCGCTCGCCGTCCAGCTGGTTTCCGAGATGATGGTCGCGATGTCATCCGTTGGCCCGCCGTGGTAGACGAGCACGCGCCCGGCGTCGGTCAGGACGGTGGAACCCGTCACATCGCTCAAGACATCGTAACCGGGTGCGCCGACGATGAGGTCGTCGTACCCGTCGCCGTTCACGTCCCCGGCGCTGAAGGCCGCGCCCAGCCGCGCGCCGGCCTGTTGACCGGTGATGCTCGCATAGGCGGCAGTGTCGGTGATGGCCCCAGTGATGTGGGCGGAATAGACGTAGAGCCGGCCCGTGTCGGTCAGCGTGAGCGTGCCGGCGATCCCGTCGTAACCGGGTGCGCCGACGGCGAAATAGACGCCATCTCCTTCGCCGTCCCCTTCGCCGTCGCCATCCACGTTTCCGGCCCGCCCGACTGTGGCGCCAAATTGGGCGCCGGGCTGCGTCCCCTGTACCCGCGCGACCTCCGTCATACCGTCCGCGCCGCCGTGGTAGATCACAACGATGCCCATATCGTCTGTATCCTCTCGGCCGGGGGCGCCAATGGCGATGTCGGCAAAAGTATCCCCGTTCACGTCGCCCAGGGCGGCGATGGAAGCGCCTAGATTTCCGACGCCCAAATGGTCGCCGGAGATGGCCCACGCCGAGGCGGCGCTCAAGCCGTTCTCACCGCCGTGGTAGATGAAGACCGTTCCGCCATCGTTCGCATCGGAACAGGCGATGTCGGCGTAGCCATCCCCGTTCACGTCCCCGGCGGCGGCGACCGTCTGTCCCAGGCGACCGCCTTCCCGGTCGCCCACGACGTACCAGGCCGCGTTGTCGCCAAGCCCCGTCGCCGACCCGTGGTAGACGAAGACCGCGCCCGCGTCGGCCTGACCGCTGTCGTACCAGGGCGCGCCGACGACGAGATCGGCGTAGCCGTCGCCGTTGACGTCCCCGGCGGTGGAGAGGCATAGCCCAGGCCAGCGCCCGCCTGCTCGCCCACACCGATCCAATCGGCCGGCGGTGGGGGGGCGGCGAGGCGGGCGCGGAGCGTGAGAGGCCCTGGAATGGGGTCAATGACGGTGACCTGGAGCGCGTAGACGCCAGCCGCGTCACCGGGAACGAGCGCCGTCAGCACGGCGTGCGTTTGGCCGCCTGCGTCGATGGCCTGGAATGGGCCGTAGTGCAGCACGGTCTCGCCTGTTTCGCTCGTCAGGTGGATGACCCCTTCGTTGAGCCGGGGCGTGAGGGAACCGGCGAGCGTTATGGTGATGGGAAACGGCGATTCCGCCGGGGCAAGCACGATGATTTCATGCAACAGGCCGCGCGGGTCGTTGGTGTAACGCTCGCTCCATTCCGGGCGGCGGTAAGCGGCCTGGTTTTGGCTGATCGACAAGGTGCTCGCGCCGGCCTGGCGTTGCCCCGGGAGCGAGACGCGCGGACTCAAGCGCCAGTCAGGCTGCTCGGTCGTGCGCGGCGCGAGATAGACGCCGTCGAGATCGAAACCCACGCGCACGCCATGCGCCCGGTTCGGGGCCTGGTAGCCGGGCGCCTGACCCGGCGCGGGAGACGTTGCGCGCCACGTGATGTGATATTCCCGGCTTTCCAGGTCTCGTTGGACGTCGCGCTGCCAATCGTCTGAGGGAGACGCCGTGGCAGGCGGGGGCGCCTGAACGCTGGCGATCGGCGGGGATGGGGCGGCGGTTGACCGGGGCGCGCCGGTCATCGGGAACAGGCAGCAGGTCGGCAGCAGGATCAGGAGGCAGAGGCTGATTTGCACGCTCGACCGCCAGCGTTCAGGCATAAATGTCTCCATTGGGCTTACGTGTTAACGACGATCATTGGGAGGCGTAGTTTCGTATCACCAGCGGCAGGTAGATGAACTCGTCTCTCAGGTCAAATTCGTCAGCGCCGATGTCCGGCCCGTCGCCCATCGGCCGGGGATCCCCCTCGAAATCGACTCTCACGCCGACGTCGGCCCCGGCGTCTATCGCGGGCGAATCGGCCTGGAGGTGATAATCCCGGTTGATTGGATCGACGAAACGCGGATCCAGGAAAATCGACAGGGTGCCGCTGAGCACGAGAGTGCCGCCCTCGTTGGCCCACAGGAGCGAGTTGCTGACGACGACCCCGGATCCGACGACGTGCGAGATGCCGACGGTGTGGCTGGCGACGATGTTGTTGACCAGGGTCAGGGTGACGCCGGGCACGTTGATCTCGATGCCGATCCCTTGCCGCACGGTGGGGCTGCCGACCAGTGTGTTGTGGTAGAGCACGTTGTGGGGTGCAGCTCCGGTCTGGATCAGGATGGTTTGCGTGACGGAATTGGCGATGACGTTGTTGGTGAGGGTGAAGACGCCAGCGTCATCCAGGTCGACGCCAGCCTCGCCGGAACCGTAGACCTGGTTGGCCTCGATAATCGCCGTCGTCGTTCCCTCCGCCTTGATCCCATTGTTGTCGCTGTCGGCGACGACGTTGTGGGCGATGGTGTTGGCGATCGCCCGGGTGTCGATGCCGTCGTCGCCCACATCGTTGATCCGGTTCTCCCGAATCATCACCTGATCGGCCGCTTGCACCTTGATGCCGTCCCCATCGACCGTGACGCTGATGACGTTGTGGGTGATGGTGAGGGCGCGCGCACCCCGGGCGTCGATGCCGTCGCCCCCGGCGCTGTAGACGGTGTTGAACGTGATCAGGGCGTCTCGAACGTTTTCGACGTGGACGCCGTCCTTTCCAGCCAGCGTCAGGACGTTGTGGGCGATGGCGTTAGTCTGTGCGCGGGCGTCGATGCCGTCGTCGCCGACCTGCTGCACTCGATTGTGCTGGATGATGGAGATGAGAGAGTCGCCGGCGTCCCGCACCTTGATCCCCTCGGCGCCGACGTTGGGGCCGATGACGTTGTGGGTGATGGTGAAGGCGCCTGTTCCCTCGGCGTCGATGCCGTCGCTAGCGGCGCTGTAGACCGTGTTGAACGCAATCTCGGCCTCCGGGACACCCTCAATGTGGATGCCATCCTTGCCGATCTGCGTCAGGGTGTTGGAGATGATGGCGTTGGTCTGCGCCCGGGCGTCGATGCCGTCGTTGGCGGTGCTGTAGACGGTGTTGCCGCGAATCACAGCGCTGGGGCAATCCGCGTCGACCCGGATGCCATCGCCGCCGACGTCTTCGACGTGATTATCGACGATGCTCGCGTCGCCGCCGCGGGCGTAGATGCCGTTATCGTCCACGTCGCGGACGACGTTGCCAACGACGGTGTGGGTGCCGCTGACCTCGATGCCATAGTAATCGGACGCCGGATCGAAACCGCTCGTCTGGACGGTGTTGCCCTGGACGAGCGCTTCGCCGCCCCGCACCGAGATGCCGTGGCGGCCGACGTTTTCGACTGTGTTGGAGAGAATGGCGACCACGCCACCGTCGATCTCGATCCCCTCCCGATCCCCGTTCCGGACGTGGTTGTGCTGCAGTAAAATCAACCCCGATGAGGGGCCGCCGTCGATCTCGATCCCCTGACGGGCGAAGTGCTCGACGGTGCAGGCAGTGACGGTGACGGCGCCGCTGTAGACGTGGATGCCGTCCCGGCCGTTGCGCAGGGTGAGACCGTCCAGCGTCACCGCTTCGTCCGGCGCGTCGATGCGCACGGTGTGGGTGACGTCGTTGCTATCGACGATGACCGGCGTGCCGGTGATGCTGCGGGTGGTGAACGTGATGTTCCACCCGCCGTGGACTTTGACGCTGTTGCTGATGACCAGGTACTCGGTGTAGACACCGGCGGCGACCCAGACCTCGTCACCAGGGCCGGGGCCGGACAAGGCGATGGCCTGCTGGATGCTGCCGCAGGGGGTCTCGGTCGAGAGACAGTCGCCGTCGGCGCCAGCGCGCACGTAGTAGATGCCGGGGTCCGCGCGGACGGGGGCGACAGGCAGTCTCAGGAGGGCGAAGAGGATGAGAGTCGATCCGAGTCCCAGGGCGATGGCCCACAGGAGATAGCGCTTATTCATTTTTGTCCTCCTTCTTGCTCTTGACTAGCAGTACAGAACGACATGAGGCGACCTCATTGCATATTAGCACACCCGCCGGGCAGTTGTCAAGCCTTTCGCTTAGTTGGCGGACAAGCCGGCTGAGATAGACGACCAGTTGGCCGGGTCCTCGCCGCCCAGCCGCCAGATCGCGACGCCGCCCAGGCCATACTTTTGTACCAATTTCAGCCGGGCGGCGACGCTGGCGCCGTTGGCGTACCAGACGGTGTGGTGTGCGCCGGCGACGTCGGTGTAGGCGAACCAGGGTTCAGCGACGGCCAGGCGCCACGTCTCGGTCGATTTCCACTGCGGGCTCACGTCGTGGGCGGCGATCAGGTCCTGCGCGCCTTCCCAGGTCAGGCTGGTGCTCGCCGATTCCCCCCAAGCGCGGCCGTAAAAGTGAATGCCGACGTAGACCCGGTTCGGCGGCACGACCGAGACGGCAAAAGCGATCACGTCCTCCATCCACCACACCGGCGCGATAGGGCCGGGCTCGCCGCCGCTCCAATGGTAGTCGTAGGTCATCACGCGGAAGCGGTCCACGGCGGCCCCGATGCGGGTCCAGTCCTGGGCTTGGGGGCCGCTCCAGCCGCCGGGCTCTCCCGTCTTGGCGTGCACGGCGATGGAGAGCAGTTTCCCCTGGGCGTGCAGCGCGGCCGAGAGTTCCTCGATGAACAGGCTGAAGGCTTCGCGATCATCGTGGCCGTTCAGCCCCTCGTAATCGATGTCGATACCGTCGTAATCGTAGGTGAGCGTCTCTTCCACCAACACGCGAATGTGAGCAGCGCGGCGGGCGGGGTCGTGGATGACCGCGCTGACGGACCCGGCGTCGAAACCGGCGTTGCTCGCGTTGTTGATCAGCGGGATGACGAGTGTCGATTGGCCGTGCGCCTCTGCGATCAGCGTCGCGTCTCGCGCGCCAGCGTATGGCAGGATCGAGCCATCGCCGCTGGGGTCGAGTTGGTACCAGACGGGCGATAATTCGTCGATGTAGGCCCGGTGGGCGTCCCACGATGCCCGCGCGCGGGCACTATCCCACGAGGTGGGCATCCAGGCGGCGACCCGGCCCAGCGATGGGGCATAGCGGCCCGCATTCTGCGTCTGGTAGATCATCACCAGGGAAAACAGACAAGTCGCCACGAGAAAGAGCAGAAACAGACGTTTGATCATTGTTAGGAGTATAGCACAGGCCGGATGGGGAGACAAGTAAGAATAGATCAAACCTGCCGCTGGCTAATGTAAATCCAACGTTTGTAAGATGTCGATGTTTTTGTTATACTGGAATTCATGACCCGATATCCCTGGATCACGAATGTCACGAATGGACAAATCACACGAGTTTTGGCTTCCAATTTCAAAAAACATTCGAGCATTCGTGTGATTCGTGATCGAAAATCAGGCTCTTGGCCACGAATGTCGAGTGGTGAAATACTGGAATATAGTGCCTATCCAGTGGGATTCTTGTTTTTTGTTATCTGCTCAGGTGCGACGCACTTTTGCCCCACCATCCGATTGATCAGTGGACAACAGCGGTGGATAAATCGTCAAATTCGCGCGAACAAGTGCGTCGCACCTTGTGCCTGAGCAGTTACGGTTTTTGTGCAAGAATTTTGCATACGGGGTGCTACTTATAGGTTCTGGCTCGGAAGCGCAGCGGCTTCGTCCGGGATAGGGGAGAGAGGGAGAGAGAAGAATGACCATTGGTGAGGAGGCTTCAGTGAACAGCGGCGCTCGTGTGAGCCGGGTCGAGCGGCCCCGGCGCGCGGCCCGATCCACCTACGACCGCTTGAGCGGGTATTACGACCTCCTGTCCGGCCCCTGGGAGAAACCCTTCCGGGACGCTGGCCTGCAAAAGCTGGACGTCCGGGATGACGAGCGCGTCCTCGAGATCGGGTTCGGGACGGGGCAGGCGTTGCTCGAGCTGGCCCGCGCCGTCGGTTTCCGGGGCCAGGTCTGGGGCGTCGATCTATCGTGCGGCATGGCCGAGGTCGCCGGGGCGCGGGTGCGCGAGGCTGGCCTTTCGCGGCGCGTGGCCCTCGCCCGCGGGGACGCGGTGCGCCTGCCGCTCCGGGACGGTGCGTTCGACGCCGTGTTCATAGCCTTTACCCTGGAGCTTTTTGACACGCCGTACATCCCGGACGTGTTGCGCGAGTGCCGGCGCGTGCTGCGCGAGGACGGGCGGATGTGCGTCGTGTCGCTGGCCAAGCGCGAGGAGCCGGGGCTGGTGGCGCGGATCTACACGTGGGCCCACGAACAGTTCCCCGCTGTCCTGGACTGCCGGCCGATCTACGTCGGGGACGCCCTGGATGAGGCTGGCTTGCGCGTCGTCGACGTGGAGCAGGGGACAATGGCCGGGTTGGGTGTCGACGTAGTGCTGGCCTACCAACCGGCCCGGGCCGAAACGCACCCACGGCGTCTTGTGGGTTCTTTTTGATGATTTGATGATCACGTTGACGATCACGTCTCCCTCGTCGACCTGGCGATGACGCGTGTGGTGAAAAGCGACCCGGTCAAGGTGATGAGCTGGTAGGACAACGAGTGGGGCTTTACCGCTCAGATGGCCCGCGAGGCGGACAAACTGGCTAAGGCGGCTGGACTGGCTTGATGCGGGGTGCGGTGAATTTTTGCCCTTCGTCTACAGGTATGCTATACTGGACTTGCACAGCGACAGGGAGGCCTTCTTTTCTACTTTTTCCAACCTTCAACCCCCAACCTTCAACCCTCGCCTCCAGAAAAGATTCGCGCCCTTTGTCCATTCGTGGTATTCGTGCTATCCGTTGTTTTACTACCCGACATTCGTGGCCAAGAACGTGATTTTCCATCACGAATCACACGAATGCTCAAATTTCACGAATGTTTTTTCACAATTCGAGCCAAAATTCGTGTCATTTGTCTATTCGTGCCATTCGTGATCCGGAGATATCGGGTAATGAATCCGTTGTTTCACAAAAAGAGGAGGTTTATGATGAAGACGAGAAGGTTAGTTGCACCCTGGGGATTGGCCCTGGCGATGTTGGGCTTGTTGTTGATCGGCCTCGCCTGGACCACCCCCACCAGCGCCGATTCGGCCGGCCCTCCGGACGGGACGGATCTGCTGGCCCGTTGGATGCCGGCCGTCGATAACAAAGCGGCGGCGGCGGGGAAGGCAGTCCGTAAGGAGACCGCCGCCGCTACGGTCGCGGCGTTGACCGATCGCATCGTCATCGACGGCGTCTTCGGCGGCGACCTGATCGACGGCGACGGCACGGCTACGCCAGGCGTGGGCAGTGCTGCCCCTTTCACGTTTATCGAACAGAAGCTGTTCGACGCCGCCGACATGGTCTATTATGAGGACCTGGACGGCAACGGTGCGGCCGGCGCGGGCGACGCCTACTGGATCGACGATGGAGATGGGATATTCAGTTCCACCCTCGACGCGGTCATCGTCGGCTCGCCCACCGAGGGTGTCGCCGGCACGTTGGTGGATGGCCTGGCGGGCGAGACCGCCATTGCCTACAACGACGCCGAGATCGCCGACAACAACCGTTACGACGACGGCGAGGACATCTACCTGGTCGATAGCCACGCCGAGTTTATGGGCGCAATGCAGCGCATCGTCTACGATCCGTTCCGCCCGGGCGAGGTCCTGGCCCACATCTACGTCGCCAACACCACCAATACGGTCTATATGCACAACGACTTCATCGTGGACGCCGCCTCGATCTGGATTGACGATGGTATCACCAACGGCGTGGCGGGTGTGCAGACGGCCATTGGGTTCCAGCCCTTCACCAATACCATCAGCAGCACGCTCCACGTGCAGCTCTTCGGGCGGTGGTTCACGACCGATGACGACGTCTATTGGAAATCGACCGGTCCTTACACCGACACCTGGGCGACGGGCGATTCTCTCTGGCTCGACGGCGACGACGACGGGGTCTACAGCTCGTCCGTCGACTCGCTGCTCGTCAGCACCGGGGTGCTCGCCGATGGCGACGAGGGCCGCGAGCTCAACAGCGACGGGCCGGCGCCTACCTACAACTTCGTCTACGACGACGTGAACGGTAACGAGCAATGGGACGTGGGCGAGCCCATCGGCACCCGCGACGGCGACGAGATCTACGATTGGAACTATTTCGACGATCGCTGGTCCTGGCTGGTGGACGGTGACGGCACCGCCAGCATCACGCGCGGCGTCGAGAGCGAGGTGCACGTCGACGGCAATACCTGGTTCCAGGCCAGCGACGCGGTCTACCACTGGGACGCCGACGGGAACGGCGACTGGAACGAGGGGGATGGGCTGTGGATCGACGATGGCGATGGCGTCTTCAGCGACGTGGTGGACGGCATCCTCGTGCGCGGGACGATGCCCAATGGTGTTCGTGGGAAGCTGCTCCAGGTGCAACTCGTGGACGGCGACGGCACGGATACCGAGGGGCCGGGCGACGAGAATGTGGCCCGCTATGGCCAGACCCCTTTCGCGCGTTCCGACAACGTCCTGTGGTACGACGTCGAGGACGATGACAACTGGTTCTGGAGCGACGGCGATGGCCTGTGGATCGACCGCGACGGCAACAGCGTCTTCGATGACGGCGTGGACGACGTGCTGGTGCGAGGCAGTATGACCGGCGGTGAGATCGGCCAACGCCTCTCGGCCAGCGCCCATCACTTCGGTTACGACGACGGCGAGGTGGCCCTCAACGGCCGTTACGATCCCGGCGAGGACATCTACGCTGCCAATACCTACCTGGCCTACGACGATTTCGAGATCGACTTCAACGGCCGTTACGACGACGGCGAGGACATCTACGACCGGGACTACATCGAGATCTGGGTCTACGCCGAGGGGGACGCCGCCCAGGTGCCCACCGATATGTACCATCCAGACCTGGAACCGCACCTGCGCGACGTCGGGTTCCGCGTGCACGTCAACGGCATTCGCGTGGACAGCGCCGGCGACGATTACGACGCGCCGACCGGCTTCCGGGCCGCCGCCGGGTGGGGGCGCTCGCGAGGCGCGCCGGCAGCTGGCGTGCCCCCGGGGGGTACAATCGGCA
>DSAR01000557.1 GCA_011046405.1 Chloroflexota bacterium
CTTCTCAATTGAAGGTGCAAATATAAGATATTTCTCTCTACACAACGTGAGAAAACCCCAGAGGTTAAGATGGCCTAACCAATCGAATCCTTGCACAGCGAGCAAGAATTTGGCGGTCCATGGCTCCTTTTTGGCTTTGGCTCCGCCAGGTTAGGTCAGATGGAGTGGATTTCTACCCGGTAAAGCTCGCATCTCCGACTTCCTATTTGCAGGACAAGGTGCGTCAAGGAAAAACCGAGCGCGGGCTTATGACACGCACTTTCTATGACAGAGACCGAGCGTCCCAAGTATTTTACAATAGAAACCTACATCGCACAACTCAAAAACAGCCTGTATAGATAATTTTAAGCTTTTCATCACGGCTGCTCGCTTATCGCGAATCGCGTATCGCGCACACCTGCCGCTTGCCAACTTGCATACTTGCACTCGCACACTTGCATACCTTTATCACTCAACGATAATCCCGCATCACTAAAGGCAGATAGATAGGATACCTCGCTTCGCCAACCTCGATCGTATACGTGTCGACGCCCCACCCGCCGCAGTTCTCCGCTGCCACCGTGATGATCTGAGTACCAGTCACCGCCCACCGATAACTCACCTCGGATTCTCCCTGACCGAGGAATGGCGGCGGCGACCAGGTGTAGGTGATCGGATCCGACGCATCAAGAGGCACGGGAACCGCAGTGAACGTGTGGATCGTTCCACTATAAGCCACCTGTGGACCCACGATCGTCACCTGCTCCAGCGCGATACACGCGCTGATGGAAATCACGTGTGTATCGCTGAACACGCCACCACAACTATCGACGGTCAAGGTGAGCGAATACAGGTTCGGGGTATCCCGAGTATAGGTGACGGCCTGGCTACCCTGCCCGACATCCGGTTCCGGCGACCAGGTATAGGTAATCGGCGGGGATGGGTCAGTCGGCGTGAGGTGAGCTGTGAAACGATAGGGATAACCGGTCCGCCCGATCCTCCGTCCATCAATCCACACGCCTTCCAACGGATAGGGACATATCGGCGGTATAACCTCAGAGACCTCAAAGCAGGTCATGTTAACCCCCTCCTCCGTGCTAATCCACACCGTATTGGTCACCGCGCCGCTGTAACCCACGTGGGCCGTGACAGGGAAGGTGTGCGACCAGACACCACCCGGCGCTGGAATCGTCGGCGTCCACACAAGATGTTGGGTTGTCGTGACCTGTTCCGACGGCTCGTCGACAATGTGGGCGTGCAGATCCACGTTGCCGGTGTTCGTCACCCAGATGGTATAGCTGAAGCGCTCTCCAGCCTCCACGACAGCGGGATCTGCTTTCTTGCGCACGTCCAGGGCCGGGGTCGTGACGGCGCGCGCGGCCACGCTGTAGACGGCGCTCGCCCCCTCGTCGCTCGTCACGTGCACCCAATTCGTCAGCGTCCCACTGTAGCTCCAAGCCGCTGTGACCGGGAAGGTATGCCTCCAGACCGGGCTCGACGTCGGCAGCCCCGTCGTCCAAACCTTGGATTCGCTCATCACGCCCGCCGGCAACGTATCCGTGATCGTCGCCTGGAGGTCCATATCCCCGTCATTGCTCAGGTGGATGGTGTAAGTCAAGCGCTCGCCGGCACTGACGACGGGCGGCGTGACCGCCTTCGTGACGCTGACGAGGACGCGCAACTCGTCCGCTCCCAGGTCGTATCCAAGGCCCAGCGGCCGCCGGTCGCCGTCTACGTCCGCGTAGACCCCTGCGTCGACGCCCCGATCGACCGCCGCGCTGCCCGGCTCGATGTGATAATCCGCGCCGGCGGGGTCGCGGAACATCGGGGCATCAACCCATTCATTTTCGCTGTTGATATCGCCCTGATTTCGGTCATTAGCGTACCACAGCGTGTAGGCTAATTCCGCCGATCCGCCCGTCGCGTCCACCCCCACCGTGTGGGTCGAGAAGATGGTGTTGGTGAAACGGGCCGCGCCGGTGATCACCGCCCCGAAAGCGTTATCTGCAAACGTGTTGTGGCGCAACGTCCCATCGCCGGTCGCCCGCAGGCCAGCGTTACCATTTTGGGCCAGCACGTTGTTAGTCATCGTGTAGGCGCGACCGGCGGCGTCGATCTCCACGCCGACGCCTGTGTTGCCGTAGACCCACATGTTCTCCAGCGTGAGCGCACCGTCATCGATCCGCACGCCATCTCCGCCGCCGTAGACGTGTAGGCCGGATAGGGTCACCGTCGCCGGCCCGGCGATGGTGACCGCTTGAGCGCCGCCCTCGGCGTCCAACGCCGTTCTGTAGACGGCGAGGTTGCGGGTCCAGACAGGCAACGTCGGCGTATACCCACCGTGCAACGCCAGCGATTTCTGGGTGACGCTGACCACCCGCCCCGCGCCGGTGTAGACCCCGGCCGCGATGAAGATCGGGTCGCCGTCCCAGGCCTGATCCACCGCGGATTGCACCGTCCGGCAGGGGAGATCCGGCTCCAGGCAATTGTTCCACTCGTCAAAACCGGTCGGGGACACGTAACGAGGGCCGGGGTAGGAGCCGATGACGGTGGAGACCACCGCCGTGGGATCAGCGTCGACCCAGGCGACGTTGGTGACGACCGTGCCGGCCGCCAACCAGGACCGGATGGCGGCGGTGAACGTGATGCGCGTCATCCCGTCCGACACGCTGCCGCTGACCGGCACACTCCCGCGCCAATCGACCCGGCACAGTGCCGTGTCGTAAACGCCCGCGCCCAGATCATAATCCAACACGCCGTCCCGGCAATCCAGGTAAGCGGCGTTCAGCGCATCGGTCATCCGCACCGACTGGGCCACCTCGCCAATATTCGTCACCACGACCGTGTAGGTGATGACGGTGCCGGGGTCGGCCGTCTCGGTGACCATCTTCGCGCCGGAGACCGCCTGCTCGTAAGCGCCGATGTCGTAACCGTCGCGCAACGGGCGAGCGTTCCCGTCCCGGTCGATGAACAACGTCGTCGTCGGGTACCCGGCGTCGACGCAAGGGGAGGAACGCCGCAGGCGCAGATCGCCCTCCGCCGGGGCGACGAAACGGGCGTCGGCGCTCAAGCTGCCGGTTCCAGTTCCGGTGATGCCGCCCGCGTAATCGAGCGGCGCATTCCCCCACACGTTATTGTAGGCCAACGTGGGCATGCCGTCGGCGCGATAGACGCCGCCTGTGTCGGTCGCGCTGTTGCCCGCGCTATTGCTAACGACGATGGTATTGCTGACAACCGGGTACCCACTGGCGATGTAAATCCCACCGCCCACGTAGGCTTGATTGTGATAGATCGTGTTGTGCCACACCAGCGGCGCGCCCAGGTCTTCGGTGGCGAGATACAAGCCGCCGCCCTCGTGCTCGGCGACGTTGCTGTAAACGACGTTATTCCACAGGTTGGGGCTGCCGTCGGCAACGTACACCCCGGCTCCGCGCCCGGCCCGGTTATCGTAAACGGTGTTGCGCTCGAAAGTGGGGCCAATGGCGGGATCCGCGTCTCCGGCGTAGTACAACCCACCGCCGGCGTGCGCCTGACCCGCGTCATCCGCCGTCCGGTTACCGTAGATGACGTTGTCCCGGATCGTCGGTTGGGCGTCGGCGGCGACGTACACGCCAGCCCCATCCCCATCAACGTAACCGCCGCGCAGGTAGAACCCCTCGAGCGCTGGCGCCGTTCCGTTAACCACGTAGACCACACGGCCCTGCGCGCCAGCGTCTAGGATGGTCGGACGAGCGAGCGGGTCGGCGACGTCCCAGCCATCGCCGACCGGGTCGGCCGCGTACCCGCCCTGCAAGATGACGTCCTTATCCAGGTAGAGGACCTGGGTGTAGGTCCCGCGGCCGGATAGGTCCGCGTAGACCCCCTGGGCGACCTTGATCACGTTGCCGTCCTGGGCCTCCGCGACCGCGTGCTGCACTGTCCGGCAGGGGCCGTAACCAAAGACGTCGGTGCAATTGTTATTCACGTCCCGCCCGTTAGGCGCCACGTAGCGTGTGCCTGTGACCGGGTTGATCGTGGTCAGGTCGAGCGCTACCTCCTGCACGCTGGCAAACGTCGCGATAACCTCCGTCCGCTCCGTCTCGTCTCGCGAGGCGTGCTCCGGTACGGCAACCATCAATTGCAAATTTGTATACACCGCGCCCGGACCCAGCGGGCCGATCGCCGTCGGCGAGACAACGGCGTAACCAAACACGCTGTGGGTCGTCAGGTCGAAGGATTCGGTGTAATTGCCGGTGTTAGTCAGGCTATGGGTGTACATAATCGTACCGCCGGGATCGGCGGATCCGTAGCCGGGCGGCGCGATGAGGGCGCCCGGCACATAAATCACTTCCGTCTCGTCTCTAACGGTATCAAAAATATCCGTATCCACACCATTGTGCTGCAAAGTAGCTGTGATTACAAGCACATCCACTGTACCCGCTATAACGTCCGGTGGCGCCTCAACCTGTACGTAAACCGGCGTCTTGCTCTCTGGCGGTAATGTATACAAGAGAGATGGTGTAATCTGTACAGGCCAGCCTAGCTCACTACTATACGTGATTACAAAAGTATCCATAATGAACGCATTATTACTTAACCAATGCGTATACGTGACAATATGGCCAGGCGCAACAGCCCGCTCTTCATCCTTCTCAAACGACATACCGGCACCAAAAACTGTGGTCTTATCAATAACCCCTTGACCACATCCATGTGTTGGACTGGCTACAACAACGGTATGACCTGTCTCCGTGGAAACCTCTTTACCATCGGGGAGAGATACCGTTACCCAGATCGTTGTCGACACACCAGGATCCAGTACTACGTAATTTGGCTCAATAACCGCAGGGAACTGTCGCCTTCCTTCAAATATATCTATCAGTCTATTGGTAACCCACAGGTGAATTTCATTAGTTTGTGTATTCACGTTGGTCAGCGTATGTGAATACACAATATGATCTACTAGATGAGCAAAGCCATGTCTATCAGGTTCCAATGTCACCCCCTCGCCCCAATTGACTTTGACGCACTGTTGAGCGGTAGCTGTAGGGGTAGTGTACAAACTAGAATATACAGTCGTAGTTGTACAATCTATAAATCTGTTTGTTGTAGGAGGGACAGTCACCTCAATTGAAAGCAAGGCGGAATGAACCTCTCTAGACCATATTGGAGCCAAGGTCAACTGAGATGGAACACTCCCCGCAAGCCAATTATGTTGGCTCTCAGCATCAATATCAAAAGTATCGCTAAAGTTACCCGTATTGGTCAAAATATGACCATAAGATACTTGCGTGGATGAACTTGAGGCGTCGGGAATGCACGCCCCCACGCTGGATAATAATGATGCGCCAGCGACTTTTTCGACTGTCGTTTCATCCACAACACTGGCCATTACCGTAGGACTAAATTGAGAAGCGGCTGTAACAGTCATCACATGAACTGTACCGCCGAACTCCTCGTAAGGAATGATCACATAGACTTGCACTGTCGCCGTGAGACCAGCACCTAACACCACAGCAGACGGTAAACTTATCCCCCAAGAAGGCTGCGTGCTAACAGCAGAAAAGCTAAAGGTATCAGTAAAATTACCCGTATTGGTCAGGATATGTGTATAGGTAATCGTCTCACCGTTGATGCCCTGACCAGTACGGTCAGGCGTAAATTCCACACCAGGATGATAGTTGACAATAGTCGTGTCGATTGCTTCGTCTTTGACTGTAATGCTGATTTGAGAAGTTGCAGTAATCGTTACAACGTCCAACATTGCCACATCCGTTGAAGTCGCTGGCACCGTGACAATCACTTGAACACCCGTCTCTTCCCCGGCTCCTAACGTGGAAACTACAGGCGCAATCGTCACATCAAAACCCAACTCGCTCACCCAGGTAAGATTAAACGTGTCAACATTGTTACCCTCATTGCGCAAGGTATGACTGTATACCACCTCAACAGTTTCCAAAGGGTCTGATTCAACCATCTGAGTGAGATCCGGCTCGATAATGACGCCATAAATCAAATTGACAGTCGTTGTATCCACAGCCGTATCAAATACGCCAGGATCAGCCTCGGAGGTCACAGTGATTACAGTCACATCTACCGTTCCGCTAAGAGCGTCATTAGGAATTTGCACGCCTACTGGCACTACCGTTGTCAAACCAGGCCCCACGACTACATTAGGAATACTTACACGCCATCCTTGGCTGCTCAATGATTTGAACGTAAACGTATCAGTGTAATTTCCTGTGTTAGTTAAAACATGCTCATAAATAACTGTTTCACCGGGGTCGCCATTACCGGCGCTGCCAGGTTCCAGTTCTACGCCAACCTCTTGGTACTCATCAGCCCCCATATCCGGCATATCCCCGATCCAACGCGCTTGACCATCAAAATCCTCCCGCAGCGTCGTGGGGCCACCCACGTCGATGCACGGCGACCCCGCCTGCAGGTGCAAGTCGCCGCCGGCCGGATTGACCAGCAGCGGGTCGACCGCGATGTTCCCATCGCCCGTCGAACAGGAGACAGCCCCGTCGCAGCGCCCATTGACGTTGCCCCAGATGTTTGAATAGGAGATGTCGAGGGAGATCGGCAAGCTGCTGTACACGCCCCCCCCGGCGTCGGTCGCGGTGTTGCTGACGACGATCAGGTTATTGATCACCGGGTTGCCGCCTACGACGTACAACCCGCCGCCGCGCGTCGCGGTGTTGCTGTAGATCGTGTCGTGCCAGATATTGCCCCCGCCGCCGGCGACGTAGATCCCGCCGCCGTACTGGGTCGCCGTATTCCCGTAGACAAAGTTATTCCAGAAGTTGGGCGCGCCAGCGCCGAGCGCGAATCCGCCCCCGCGATTGGCCGTGTTGCCGGTGATGCGGTTCCGCTTGATCGTCGGCTGGCCCAAACCGACGTAGATCGCCCCGCCCGCGCCGTCGACCTGCCCGCCCTGCAGGGTGAAGCCCTCGACCGTCGGGCCGCCGAAGATGTTGAACACCCGCCCGCGCCCCTGGGCGTCGACGACGGTGGGATGCCGTTCCGGATCGAAAGACCAATCGTCCCGGCTATGCCCGCCGCGCAGGGTGACGTCCTTGTTGAGCGTCAGGTCATACTCGTGATAGATCCCCTCAGCCACCTTGACCACGTCTCGGTTGGTCGCCTGGGCCGTCCCGTAGGCGATGGTGCTGCACGGGTGGGTGTAGACCTGGCAATTGTTGAGCGTATCGGACCCGCCAGACGCGGCCTCCGCCACGTACCGGTCGCCCGGCGTGTGATTGACCTCGGTCGTATCGAGCACCTCGGCCTCGACGTCGTTCTCCAGGCTGCGCGCGACGACGTGAGATCGCTCGACCAATCCGCCGGGCGCGGTGAGCGGCACCGTCACACTGACCCAGACGGTGGCGGTCGCGTGCGGGCCCATGTCGAGGATCTGCGTGGGCGTCATGCCGGACCAGCCCCAAACGCTGTCAAACGTCAGTTCAAACGAGTCCGGGCCGTTGCCGGTGTTGACCAGCATGTGGACGTAGGTCAGCACCATCCCCGGGTTGACCTGCCGGACATAGGCCGGTTCGATGCGCACGCCGGGGTTCTGTTCGACCAGGGTGGTATTGCTCACCACGTCCTGGACCCACGGGTTCACGCTCGACGTGGCGGTGAGAACGAGCACCGCCCAGGTGCCGCTGATGGAATCAGTCGGCACGGAGACGGCGACCGGCAGTGGCTCCACGTCACCCGCCGCCAGGGCGACGAGGTCGGGATAATCCACCGCCCACCCGACGCCGCCGCTGTAGGTGAGGGAATGAGTCAGGATGTATATGTCATCCAGCCCACCGGTGTTGGTCAGATAATGGGTGTACAAGGTCGGCTCACCCAACACGCCGGCGCCTTCCAGGTGGGGCGGGGCGAAGCGCAGGTCGGGATAGACCGCCCGCTCGTCAGCCCCCAGGTCGGGCCCGCTGTCCCGCCCGCGCGGGTCGCCCTCGAAATCCCAGGCCAAGCCGGTCGGCGCGCCCTGGTGCAGACAGGGGGAGCCAATGCCCAGCCGGTAATCATTCTCAAACTGGGGGTCGAGGGAGAAGCTGTGCACCCCGGTGAAGACGTTCGCATTTGGATGCGTCCCGGCGCTGTTGCCCCATACGTCGTTATAATCCAGCGTCGGCGTCGCGTCTGTCGAGGCAAAAACGCCGCCGCCCGTAGTCGCCGCGTTGCTGACCACAATCGAATTGTCGAGCGTCGGTTCGCCGGTAAAGAAATAGACGCCGCCGCCCGTAGTCGCCGTGTTGCTGACGAAAGTCACGTGATGCAGGCGCGGATTGCCGCCAGCCGAGGCGAAACCGCCGCCGGCGCTGCCGGCGACGTTATCGTAAAAGACCACGTTCTGGATCGTCGGGCTGAGCGCGGATCTCACGTAGATCCCGCCGCCGTTGCCTGTGCCAGCATCACCGCCGCGGACGACAAAGCCCTCGACGGTCACCGTCGCGCTCGGATCCGGTACGTCAATCTCGATCACCCAGCCCTGGCGCAGCGCGTCCAACGTCGTCTCCGCCGTGGGCGAGATCCAGTTGGCCTTGGTGTAACCGCCGCGCAACGCCAGCGGCTGAGTAATGACCACCCGCCCCTGGTCGCCAGCGCAGTAGCCGGCCGCCAGCGCATCGGCCCCGGAGACGGCGGCGATATCCACCACCTGCTGCACCGAGGTGTAGACCTGCCCCCCGGTGACGAGCCGGGCGAAGCACGTGCCGGTGTAAAACTCGCGAGCGCCCACGTCGGCGTACTGCCCGAAGGGCCGGGCGTAACCGTCGTAATCGTCGCCGGCGTAATAGGTCTCGGTCGTCGTGATGATGGCGTCGATGCAGGGTGAATCCGGCTGCAAGTAGAAATCGACCCAGTCCTCGAAGAGGGGGTCGGCGCTGAGGTTGTCAGAGCAATCACCTACACAGGTATTGCCCCACACGTTGTTCCACCTGGCATCACCTCCATTGATCCCGGTACCGCCGCTACCAGAGGTGTTGTGCACGACGATGTTGCCGTAAATAACAACGCCAGGCTTAGTTCCATCCGCATGAACGCCTCCACCATTTCCTCCTGATACGTTGTCGTAGAGAACGTTGTTGATCACGCGTCCATTCCGAATGCGAATGCCACCGCCATTAGAAGCAGCAATGTTGGTATACACCAGGTTATTTAGCGCTTCAGCATTATTTCGCAACATCACACCGCCGCCCTCATTTGCCTCGTTGCCGTAAACCCGGTTGCGATCTACTAATGTCCCGGGGTTATATGCAAAAACCCCACCGCCATACTCAGTAGCCTGGTTACCAAAAACCACATTGCTTCGAACAATTCCTGAAGCGGCATATATACCACCGCCGCCATCCCAAGCACCGGTTCCACTCACAACATTATCATAAATGCGATTCTCAATTACGAGGATACTGGCGGAGGCTACATAAATACCGCCGCCATTCTGCACAGCCGTATTCGAATAGATCCGATTATTCTCCACCCGACCACTGCCGCCGATCCCAACGTGGATCCCGCCCCCCTGACTGTTCACCGTATTGCTGTAAATCCAGTTCCGGCGCACGAACGTCTCGCCATCGCTGTAAAGCCCCGCGCCGTTGTTGGCCGAGTTGCCGTATATACGATTATCCGTGATCGTCGCCCCCTGCACATTGCCAGCGACGTACATCCCGCCGCCCGAGCCGGCCGCTACGTTGGCGTAGATCTCGTTGCTCGCCACCACCGGATTTTTTCCAGAGAGATGGATGCCGCTGCCGTTCTCGGTTGAACCTAGCACCCAGTTGCTGTTGCTATAAATCCGATTGTGTCGAATCGTCACACTGCTTTGATCATTTGCCACGTAGATGCCACCGCCAATCCCATCGATAAACCCGTTGTAAATATCAAGCCCCTCAATCAGCGCCGCCCCAGACTGATTGATGTAAATCACCCGCCGCACACCCTCCCCATCCAGCACCGTCCGGCGAGCGTCCGGGTCCGACGCCAGCCAATCGGTCGCGGTGTACCCGCCGCGCAGGGTGAGGCTTTTGTCGATCTCGACGACGTTATCCCCCTCGCCGGTGCAATAACCGGCCGCCAACACCTCATCCCCGGCCGACGCGACATCGACCGCCTCTTGCACGGTGGTGTAGACCCGGCTCTCGCCCACGCGCACGAAACAGGCGCCGGCGTAGCGCTCAAAAGCGCCCACGTCGGCCCGCGGGCCGAAGGAGCGCACGTACCCATCGTAATCCAGGTCTGGATACGCGCCTGGATCCGCCCGCCCAATGCAGGGGGACCCGGCCGCTAAACGGAAATCGGCCCGGCCCGGGTCGATGAAGCGGGGGTCGGCTTGCTGGTCGGTCCCCGGTATCGTCCCGCCGAAGCCGCCGTAGTTTCCACCGGCATTGCCCCACACGTTATTATAGACCGGCGTAAAACTGCCCCCGCCCCGGTAAATGCCCCCGCCCTCGCTCGAAGCAGTGTTGCTCACGATAATCGACGAGTTAAGGAGCGGCGTCCCGGAGGCGACGTAGACGCCGCCGCCCCAGCGCGCCTGGTTGCCGTGCAGGGTGTTATACCAGATCGTGGGGGAACCGCTGCGCGCGTAGATCGCGCCGCCCCGGTCGCCCGCCTCATTGGCGTAGAGCAGGTTGTTCTCCAGGAGCGGAGACCCCTCGAAGACGTAGACGCCGCCGCCATCCCCATCGGCCGTGTTGCTGTAAACACGGTTGCGCCGCATGACAGGGGATCCGGTCGCGACGTACACGCCGCCGCCCTGCGACGCCTGCCCCCGTTGGATGTGAAAGCCCTCAACGGTCGCGCCATCCTCGGCGACGTAGAGCACGCGCGCCCGCCCGGCGCCGTCCAGGACGGTTGGATAGGCATCAGGATCGAAGGTCGTCCAATCGGTCGTCGTATACCCGCCGCGCACGGTGACCGATTGGGTGATGTAGACCACGTGGGTATACCCACCGGTCACACGGACGTCGCTGTAGACCCCCTGGGCGACCTTGATCACGTCGCCGTCCTGAGCCACGTCCAGGGCCGATTGGACCGCAGCGTAGGCGCACACACCCGCCTGGCGACAGACGGTGATGATCGCGCCAGCGCCCCCGTTTTCCAACGGACGCCGCCCAGGCATCCATTGCGACAGCGGGACCGGCAAGAGCAGACGATCTCCACGCAGATCTTCGACCGCCGGCGCCGAGGGGGACTCCGCGCGCGCGGGCCGCCCCACCAACATACCCATCAACATCGCCAGGCCGAACACAGCCAATCCAAACGCCATACCGAACCGGGTGATCGCTCGACCGTTCATCTTCATCCTCCCTTTCTCAAGAAGAATCGTGCCTTAGCCTGGGTGAGCCAGAACCACAAGGTACATAGAGAGTTACAAAAAGGAGGCGCAGAGACACATCGAGAAATAGTATTCCCCACGACCTTTGTGCAATCATCCATTGTATAAAGAATTAAGGTTCTTTGGGATTTCGCATGGTAGCGGCGAAAGATTAGCCACGAATTGCACGAATTAACACGAAAAACCCAAAATTAGTGACAATTCGTGTAATTCGTGGCGAAAAGTTGACCACTTGCTAAGCCAACCAGGCGAACTACCAGAGA
>DSAR01000376.1 GCA_011046405.1 Chloroflexota bacterium
GTATTGGTCATTGAGGCATGGAGCGATGAGGCCACCTTCTACGTCTGGAACGACGCCCAATACACACCCAAGCCGGCCGATGAACCCTTCACCTACCACGACTTTACCTTCCCACCTGAAGGGCGGTGGCCTGATCCCAAAGGCATGATCGAAGGACTTCACCGCCTGGGTATCCGTGTGCTCTTGTGGCAGGTCCCGGTGATGAAGGCGCTGGATGAACCTCACCCACAGCATGACCGAGATGAGACGTATATGATCGAGAAGGAATACTGCGTGCGGGAAGCCGACGGCCAGGCCTACCGGATCCGGCCCTTCTGGTTCCACGGCAGCCTGGTGTTGGATTTCACCAACCCTGAAGCTGTACAGTGGTGGCTCAGTAAACGAGCCTATCTGTTGGAGGAACTGGGAATAGATGGCTTCAAGACCGATGGTGGAGAACACCTGTGGGGGCAGGATCTGCGCTTCGCCAATGGGCGACGGGGGGGTGAGCTGTGGAACCTTTACCCCAATCTGTACGCGGGTGCCTATCACCGCTTTGCCCGGGAGAAACGCAATGGCGATGTGGTAACCTTCAGCCGGGCCGGGTTCACGGGTGCCCAGGCCTATCCCTGCCACTGGGCCGGTGATGAGAACTCCACCTGGGAAGCCTTCCGCGCCTCCATCCTGGCAGGGCTGAACGCGGGCATCTCTGGCATCCCCTTTTGGGGTTGGGACCTGGCTGGGTTCAGCGGCGAGGTCCCTTCAGCGGAGCTCTATCTGCGAGCGGCAGCCATGGCGGCCTTCTGTCCCATTATGCAGTATCATTCAGAGTTCAACGAACATCGGCTGCCCTGTCGTGATCGGACGCCATGGAACATCGCTGAGCGGACCGGTGACCCAGACGTAATCTCTGTCTACCGCTTCTACGCTGACGTGCGGATGAACCTGTTGCCCTATATCTACAGCGAAGCCTGGCACAGTGCCCGGACCGGGCTGCCGCTGATGCGGGCGATGTGGCTCGAGTATCCGGACGACCCGATATGTCGAGATCTGGAAGATCAGTATTTCTTTGGGCGAGCACTACTGGTGGCGCCCGTGTTTGAAGCAGGCGCCCGGCAAAGGCAAGTCTACCTTCCGCAGGGGCGGTGGTTCGACCTGTGGAACGAGGTGGTTTACGAAGGGGCAACGTGGGTCAACTATGCCACACCGAAGGATGTCATCCCGGTGTTCGTTCGCGAAGGCGCCGTCCTGCCTCTCAACACCGGAGAAAACCACGTGCTGGGCAGTCCGGTCGGGAATAGGCTAGATCACTACGAGAATCTCATCTTCCGACTCTACCCAGCAGCCACACGCGCTACCTACGATTGGCACGCTGGCCTAACGTCAGGCACCTACTCGTTCATCCTCGAACCTCAATCGAAGGGTGACCTGAGGGTCAACGTACCACCTCTACCCTACGCCTGCACTTTGCTCGTGCCAGACTCTGGGTTCCGGCAGGTCGTACTCGATGATCGCGCGCTTCACCAAGTGGAGAGGCTGGCTACACTGGTCAATGACACATGGTACAGCGAGGCTGGCAGATGTCACGTGCGGATTCCTGCGGCAAGAGTATCAAGACGGATGTTGTTTGTTCTCTGAGCCGCTTGAGCTGGTCAATGCTTGCACACGAAGTCCGCTATGGGCGTGAAATTGGATTTACAAGATCTGGCCTGCCATAACCCGGAGTGCCTGGCTTATCTCGTGGTCGGAATGGGCAATCTGGTCACAGGCAGCCGGTATGGGAGTGATAGTACCAGGGCGCGCTACACGTGCGTCCTGTGTGGCAAGAGTTTCGCCCTCACTCGTGGCTCAATGTTCTACCGGCTTCACACCGAGCGAGAGGCTGTTCTCAGAACCCTGGCCCAGTTGCCAACACAGGGAAGCATTCGGGCCACGGCACGGGCAACCGGCGTGCACCGAGACACGATCGGCAATTGGATACAACGTGCCTTGGCTCACCGGGAGGAGGCAACTCAACAATTCG
Source organism: Chloroflexota bacterium (assembly GCA_011046405.1). Lineage (GTDB taxonomy): Bacteria > Chloroflexota > Anaerolineae > B4-G1 > B4-G1 > DSAR01. Next base: position 2,003 of record DSAR01000376.1, read on the forward strand.
GTGAGATGTTACATATGCCGTCCGAGGAGATTCAAGTGCTTTGGCGTTTTCTCGAACACTTCAGCCCCACAGAACATGATCCCTGATTGGTCTTTCATCACTTGACTAGGCCAATGGGGGAAAGAGCATATCACTTGATCAGGCCAGCGAGTTGAAACTCCAGGCCATTTGTGGTATGATAAAATTGGCTTTCTTCGACTATCGAATTAACTTTTCAAGTGGTGAACGCTTGATCACATACACTATGGAGGAAAAGATGAAAACCTGGAAGAAGCAAATCACTTACCTCATCTTAGGGAGCATTGTTCTATCCGGCCTCGGTCTCCTGATACCACGTCCCGTTCTGGCCTTGGATGGTGTCTGGCACAACCCTTATGGCATAGATGCCTATTACTCCAGTGAACCTACGGAACGTTACCCCCGAGATCCCGTTGCCGGGGAGAACGTCTACATCAAAGCGACAACCTGGCCCATCGAGTGGGGACAGGCCGTGTGGGTTGAATGGCAAAAGAATGGCGTTAACCAGTCCAATGTTGGTGCCTCATGGAAGTATAATAGTGGCAACAACAGCTACTGGGAAGCAAACCTGGGCAGCTTCTCCCAGGGTGACGTGATCACCTACACTGTCAAGGCCAATGTCAACGGTACCAATGAAAAGTCAGTTGGTCCTTTCTCCTTTACCGTCACCGATTGGGATTACTTGAGCCAGGTAACAGGCTATACCGATGTCGGCAACGGAGACTACGTCGAACTCGACGGTGTAGACAGTGGCGGGGCCCTCACGCCTACGCTGGGAATCTCTTTCCCCAGCCCTGACGTTTTCCGGATGCAGGTAGCCCCCACGGGCACGACCATCACCGCAACCAGTGTAGCCACCTACACCGTGATCACCTCCACCTCCTACATTACGATTACCACATCGGCGCTGCAATTGAGCGTCAAAAAGAATCCCTACCGCATGACGGTCTACGATAGCGACGGCACCCAGGTCATTCAGGAATACGACTCGTCCAGTTTTCGGAATATTGGCTGGTTGAGCGACGGCGAATCCCAGATAGCCAAGATCGGGCAACATTACGTCACGCCGTCCAGCGAGGCCTTTTATGGCTTTGGCGAGCGATTCAACGATTACAACAAACGCGGCGAAGATGTGCCTATCTATGTCTTTAACGAGTACCTGGACCAACAAGACCGGACCTATATGCCCATCCCGTTCTTTATCTCTTCCAAGGGCTATGGCATCTTTTTGGACACCACTTACTTTTCCATCTTTAACCTCGCCACTGGCTCTTCCGACAGGTACGGCTTTACGGCCAACGCCGGCATGCGGGACGATGCCATATTCGACTATTACTTTATCCGCGACGATGATCCTGAGGGCATCATCGAAAAGTATACCGACGTCTCCGGGAAACCCACGTTGCCGCCCAAATGGGCCTTTGGCCTGTGGATGTCCAGCAACGCCTGGAACAAGGAAAGCGAAGTGCGCCTGGAGGTCAGCCGGACGATTACTTATTCCATTCCTCACACGGCTATGGTCATCGAGGCGTGGAGCGACGAGGCCACCTTTTACATCTTTAACGATGCCACCTACACAGCCGTCACCGGTGGCCAGGTTTTGACCTACACCGACTTCACCTTCGCCGGCAAATGGCCTGACCCCAAGGACATGGTGGAGGATTTGCACGATCAAGGCATCCGGGTGCTCCTGTGGCAGATCCCGGTGGAAAAATACATGAGCAGCCCACCGACTCAGCTTTCCAACGACGAGTCCTACATGATTTCCCAGGGTTATGCCGTGGGCAACGGCGACGGCGGGCAGTACCGCATCCCCGATGGCTATTGGTTCGGCAACAGCTTGCTGCTGGACTTTACCAACTCTGATGCGGCTGATTGGTGGTTCTCCAAGCGCGATTACCTGTTGGACAACATCGGCATCGACGGCTTCAAGACCGATGGCGGCGAGCACCTGTGGGGGCGCTGGAACACCTTTGACGACGGGCGCGAGGGCGACGAGATGCGCAACGCCTATCCCGGCGAATACGTCGGCGCTTATTACGACTACGTCGACGATAAGACGGGCGGCGATGCGGTGACTTTTAGCCGCGCCGGAACGGCCGGCGCCCAGGCGTGGCCCATCTACTGGGCCGGCGACGAATCCTCCACCTTTGCGGCCTTTCGCGCCTCCGTCCAGGCCGGGCTCAATGCCAGCATGTCGGGCGTGCCTTTCTGGACCTGGGATCTGGCTGGCTTCAGCGGCGACGTGCCCAGCGCCGACCTTTACATCCGCGCCGCCGAAATGTCCGCCTTTGCGCCCATTATGCAGTACCACTCTGAAACCAGCGGCGATCCCAGTCCCAGCCGCGACCGCACGCCGTGGAACATCGAGTGGCGCACCAGCGACAACAACGTCATGTCTGACTTTCGCAAGTACGCCAACATCCGCATGAACTTGCTGCCCTACACCTACAGCGAGGCATATCAAACCAGCCAGACCGGCGTGCCGATGATGCGGGCCATGATGCTGGAATATCCTGATGACTCGACCGCCGCATCTCAAATCTACCAATATGTGTTCGGCAGCCAACTTCTGGTCGCCCCGGTAGTTTCGGCCACCACCTACAGCAAGGACGTCTACCTGCCTGAAGGCGAGTGGATAGACATCTGGAACGGCGGCATGCACAGCGGCTCCAAGACGGTCAGCTACTACGCGCCCCGAAACACCATCCCTGTCTTTGTCAAGGCCGGGGCCATCATCCCAGCCAATCTGAACGCCGACTATGAGTTCGGCGGCAACATCAGCAACTCGGTTGTCACCCACACCAACCTGTCGTTCTACGTCTATCCCTTTGGGACCAGCACCTACGACTGGTACGATGACAGCGCCGGTAGCGTCAAAACGATCACCAGCACCGAATCTTACATAGACAACAACCAACTCACAGTCAGTCTGCCGGCCATTACCGAGACGGCCACTCTGATCATCGATGCCTCAGAGCCTATCTCGGTGACTAAAGACAGCACCACCCTCACCGAGCGCGCCACTCTGTCAGCGCTCAAGAGCAATTCCGAAGGCTGGTACTACGACAGTACTGACCAGGACGTGTACGTCAAAGTGAGCAACGGCAACGGTATTCGCACTATCACCTTGTACGGCATTGACCGCCCGGCTTACGAAGCAGAATTTGCCAGCCTGACCAACACCGCCACCGACACCGACCACACCGGCTACACCGGCGCCGGCTTTGTAGACCAATTCGAAACCGCCGGTGATGCCGTGACCTTCGAGGTGTACGCGCCGGAAGGGGCCACCTACTCCCTCGACTTTCGCTACGCCTGCGCCGTTTCCGGCGGAGCCACGCGCAACATCTACGTGGACGACGCATACCTGGGCAGGCTCACACTGCCGCAACTGGCTAACTGGGATACCTGGGACGTGGCCAGCATCAGCACCAACCTCACCCAGGGCAAACATACCATCAAGATCGCCTACGATTCCGGCGACAACACCGCCGCCATCAACCTGGACAACCTGGGCATCTATTGGACCAACAACCCGGCCCGGGAGTACCACGACGAAGAGGGTATGTTGGGCAACCAGTACGCCTTTGCCCAACTTGATGCCCAGGGCACTCTCTACGACTTTATGTACCCCTTGGGCATCTATTCAGGCATCGTCGTGGACGGCGATGACGCCTCCGGCACCGAAGGCGTGCAGGTGAACATCGAAACAGCCATGGCCGGCGTAGAGGTGGATGGCCGCACCTATTGGCTCAACGAAGCCACCCATTGGAACACTGCTCAGCAATACGTCACCGACACCGCCATCATCGAGACCATCGCCACACACACCGATCTCGATCTGAGCGTGGCCCAATACGACTTTATCCCCCAGGGAATCACCTTCCCCACTTCTACCGTCGGCATTCCGCTGCGAGGTCTTTACGTCAAACGCACAGTCATCACCAACACCGGTTCGTCGGCTCTGAACGTCAGCTTTCACTACTTTGCCGATCTCGACATCAACGGCGACCCCGACGATGACGAGGTAAGTTACAAATCAGCCGAGGATGCTTTCTACTTCTACGACGGCGGCGACAGCAACAGTGGGCGCAACCGCACCCTGGCCTTTGGTCTGGGCATAACCACCACCGCCACCGTCCTCAGCTCCAACCAATACACCGACACCAATGCCGGTTCGGGCCACTTTGTGCGTCAGGTCAGCATCCCTGCCGGGGCTGCGCGGGAATTCGACATCCTGCTTACCGGAGCCACTAGCACCACCCTCGACGCCAACCTGTATAACTCGGACGTCAAACCGGCCCTGACGTGGTTCCAGGATACTGATGCCACTGCCCTGCAATCGCAAACCGCTGGCGATTGGGGTGACCTGATAGACGACATCACCACCTTCGAATCCCCCGACAGCACCTACAACGACATGTACAAACGTAGCATCGTTCTCTCCGTGCTGGCCTTTGATAAATCAACGGGCGCCATGTCGGCAGGCTTTCACAACGGCGCATACGCTTATTGTTGGCCGCGTGATGCCGTCTACGGTGCTATGACTATGGATCGGGCCGGCCTGCACGACATCGCCGAAGACGTATACGATTGGCTGTGGAACACCGCCGAGCGGGATACCTCCACCAACGACATCGGTAGTGATGGCGTCTACCACCGCTATTGGTATCAGAAATACACCATGGACGGCATACGCGAGTGGACCAACCCCCAGGTGGACGAGACGGCGGTCATTCCTACGGGTGCCTGGTTCCACTACCAGCAAACGGGCGACAGCGACTTTGCCGATGACTACTACGACATGGTCAAAGAAGCCGCCACTGTCTCATCGGAAAACAACCCCCACCAGGGCATGGACTACAGTGAGAGCATGCAACTCGTGTTCGCCATGAACATTTGGGAAGATATGTGGGGCATGCTCCTCTACACCAACGCCAACGTGGCGGCCGGGCTACGGGACGCCGCCGAGTTCGCCCAGGTTATGACAGATACCACCAGCGCCAACCTTTTCACCACTCGCCGAATCTCCATCACCCAAGGTATCACTTCCACGTGCTACTCCACTGACACCACCAGTATTGGTATGTATGATCCAGTCCGCAATCGCTTCTACGTCAGCAAGGACCTCAAGAAATGGTACACAGATCAAGACTCGATCTGGAATGCCATCTCCACAGATGTCTCACAGCTTGGCCTGGTGGTGCCTTTTGATATACTACCGGCCAATGACTCGCGCATACTGGGCCTGGTCACCGAATTGGAAGCGGCCTTGACCGACGTCAATGAAACCCACACGGCCTACGGCGGCGTCGTCCGCTATCGCCAGGATCAGTCCAGCCGCTACGGCGATACGTACAGCGATTTCGGTGATACTTACTACGACGGCGGTCCCTGGATGATGGCTACCGCCTGGATGGCCGAGTATCACCTGGAAAAGGCTGGCTATTACACCGGCACGACCGCCGTGGACAAAGCCCAGGACTATATGGACTATCTCTTTTCTTACGTCGGCAACCTGGGCGTGGGCGCGGAGCAGATAGACGAATACAAATCTTCCGACGAGTTTGCCCTTCAGGCTGCCTGGGGCAATGTCTGGGAATCCAACGGTACATTCGTGGATGCTTTGCTGGGCTTCGTTGACTACACCTACGACGCCCCCAACGACAGCATCACCGTCTCGCCCAAACTGCCCAGCGACTGGAACCACCTGGGCTCGCATATCCAGATCAAAAACGGCGATCTATACGTGAAGGTGACCAAAGGCGCCAGCCAACGCCTGGTAGACCTGGACAACAACTCATCGAACAACTTGTCGGTGAACATCTACGTCCAGACCGATGCCCAGCCCACCAGCGTCACCGGCACCAGCCTGAACTGGAGTTACGACAGCACCACCGGCCGGGTCAGGCTCTACGGGACGCTGAACGCCAATACATCGAACGACATCACGATCAACTTCTGAGTGACCGACCCGACAGAAATGCATAAGGGCGGCGCGGCAGGTACACCGCGCCGCCCCATTTTGCCTCTCTTGCCCACACCAATCCGCCAGCGGCGAGTATCTCGCCAGCCCCACTTTCCCCGACTATCGTTACTGCTGGTTCCGCGACGGAGCCTATACCGCCTACGCGATGGACCTGGCCGGGGAGCGGGAGAGCTCACGTCGCTTTCACGATTGGTGCGCCCGGGCCGTCAACCAGCGCCGGGCAGTCGTCGAGCGGGCCATCGAGAAGGCGGACCGGGGCGAACCGCTGGCCGAGACAGACTATCTCCACACCCGCTACACGCTGGAGGGCCGCGAGGGCGACGACGCGGCCTGGCCCAACTTCCAACTCGACGGGTTGGGTACCTGGCTGTGGGCACTGGCGGAACACGCCCGCCTGGCCGGCCTGCGAACACTGCCGCCGGCCTGGCAGGAGGCCACCACCCTGACCGCCCGTTACCTGGCTGCCCTCTGGCCGCGCCCCTGCTACGACTGCTGGGAGGAGTTCGAAGACCGGGTGCATCCCTATACCCTGGCCGCCATCTACGGGGGGCTGCAGGCATTAGCATCCCTGGGTCTCGAGGGCGAGTGGGGAGCGGCCCCGGCGGCCATCCGGGCCTACGTGTTAGACCAGGGCGTGCAGGATGGCCGGCTGGTCAAGTCCATCGGGAACCCGGCCGTGGATGCCAGTTTGCTGGGCATGGCCACCCCCTATCGCCTGCTGGAACCGGGCGACCTGCCAATGCAAACCACGGTGTCTCGCATTGAGGCCGACCTGCGGCGTGAGGGGGGCGGCGTTCACCGCTACGCCGCCGACACCTACTACGGCGGCGGCGAGTGGGTGCTGCTGACTTCCTGGCTAGGCTGGTACTACGCCGACGAGGTGATGGTGGCTGTGTTCGAGGCCTACTTTAATGCCGTGGACGGTCGCCCGAACACGCGAGGCGGCGACTATCGCATCAATCTTCTGCCCACCACGTGCCATGTCTACTTTGGGTCGGTGATCGGAGCCACTCCCGACGGGCGGCTGGCAAACAAACCGCTCTCCGAGGGCATTTCGCCCGTGCAGGGAGCGGATCGGCGCGGCCCGACGGCGGTCGTCAAATCGGTGGCCAAGATGGACCACGTCCTCACTGGCGGCACGCTGCTCAACCAAAAGTTCACGCCCCAGTTGCTCGCCAGTGACGATAGTCTGGACAAGCTGGTGCGCCTGATCCGCACTTACTTTAACCTGGACGGTCACCACATCCAGTTCAACGTCGTGGATGGGGCCACGCTGCGGGCCGCGCAGGAGCGCCCGGAGCAGTACCGGGACTTGATCGTGCGGGTGGCGGGCTACAGCGATTACTTTTGCGATCTGAGCGAAGCGTTGCAGGAGGAAATCATCGCCCGGACAGAGCATCAGTCGTTTTAGGTAACCAAAGACCCTAAAGGTTTCTCAAACCTTTAGGGTCGCGGCACGATGTAGCGCACTTCCTTGTACGGCTTTATCTGCTCCCCTACATTATCCTTGAGGATGTTCCCAGAGACGTGCATCAGCGTGTCGTTGAAATCGGGGTCCTTGACCATCCCAGCCAGGCAGGGATAGTGGTGATGGAGCAAGCCCGCCTCCTGCTCGGCGTCGTTGGCCGAGACCCCCACCAAACCCTGGGCCACGTGGTGGGCGCAGCCGCAGACCGCGTCCCGCTCCACCTCGACCCCGGTGATGACCCGCGTCTCGGGGTCCACGGTGACGCGGAGCCCGGGCCGCCCAAAGTAGCGGGCGAACTCGGCGATGAACGGGTCGTCGTACTCCACCTGGTGGCGGCGGACGTTGTAGTGAGTCTCGGTCAGCGAGCAGAGCGGCTTGGGTGTGACGCAGGCGATGCCGAGATCGGCCAGCCAGCCGCGCAATTGGCGGGCCAGTCCGCGCGGCAGCCACTCCTCCCGGTCCACCGGCGCGATGACCGCCTTTGCTCCCGCCATCTTGGCCGCCTCCACGATCAGCTCGGCCACCCCCTTGTGCTCGCCAAAGGCCAGCAGCAGGTCGGCGGGGGGAAGTGATTCGGGCAGGTAATCCTCCGGGTAATCCACGATGGGCGGCAAGATCGTAGGGGCCTGCCACACCTCGATCTGCCAATCGGCCGGGCTGTGGGTGCGGATGTTTTCCACGTGGCGCTGTCCGTACTCGCCATTGATGATCGCCAAGATGCGCACGTTTCTCATTCCTCCCCGTCCAACAATCGTCGCTCCCCCTCCAGCGCGCGGATGCGGGTGACATTCTGGGTCGCCTCGAGCGTGCCCTGATACTTGCCCTGTTCGTCGCGCACGGCAAAGTAGCGGATGTGGATGAACTTGGGCCCCATTTGAATCCAGAACTCGGCCTCGTCGCGGCGGCCAGTGCGAAAGTCATCTAGAATCTGCTGCACTATGTGGACGCTGGCGGGCGGGTGGCACTTTTGCACCTTGCGCCCGACGATGGCTGGCGAGCGCGGGAAGATTCGTTCTCTGCCCTGGGAGAAATAACGGACCGTGTCCTCTGCATCCACGTAGGTGATGTCCACTGGCAGGTGTGTCAGCAAATGGTTGACCTCTTGTGGTGTGAGTGTGCCAGTATCCAGGTGGAGCAGCCCTCCCGACGCAGTCGGGGTCTTCCTGGCTGTGGCCTCGGTCAGCGCCAGGGTGGATTCCAGGGCGGTCTTCTTGGGCGGCCATTGATCACCAGGCTGTACGTAGCAGTAGCCCATCTCGGCGCTTTGCTGGCGGATCTGCAACCATTCCTCTCCGCTCAGCTTTTCCAGGGCGGTGGGATAGAGAATGTTTTCCTCTTTGTAGAACATCTCGCGGATGGCGGTTGCCAGCGGGCCAAAGGTCTCGTCAACTTGGGCAGCGAAGGCCGCTGGGTCGTCGCCAGGCCCGCGACTCAGCAGCGCGTCGAGAGTCTTCCATCCAGCGCGCACGTCGTCGTGGATGGCCCACATCACCGCCGACGGCCCAGTAAAGCCGTGTTTTTCCAGGTAGGGGAATAGGATGTTTTCCTTGCGCACGTAATGGATCTCGTACTGGCGCAGTTCTTGTAGCCGCTCGCGGGTCTGTTCCCATTGGGACACGCCAATTGCCTCTGCCAGCGCGTCCAGCACGCGCCCGGCGGCTCCGTTTTCGGCCAGAAACGTGTAGACCGGATGGCCAGGGATGGTGTCCGGTTTCTCTTGTGTCTCTAGCGATTCGCGAAAGACCGCCACGTGAACGTCGCACAGCCGTTTGATCTCCTCCGCTGGCATTCCTTCTTCGACCAACTCTTGCTCGATCTCGGCGATGTCCGTCGCGCCCACGTCCTGTAACAGCGCGGCGAAATCGCCCTTGACCTCCTCGACGGTCTTGCCCTCGTGCAACTGGCGAAGCACTCGCTTGAGGGTCTCTTTACGCTTGGTTTCATACATGATTTTCACCCCCAATAAGAGGGTGCAGGTGCGTCATTTGAATCGCGCAGACACACTGCCTGCGGATATTTAACAAATCGGCTGTTTTGTGGCACAATCTCCCCCAGACTGTCCA
>DSAR01000166.1 GCA_011046405.1 Chloroflexota bacterium
CATACTGGTCTACCAACATACCGGTCTACCAACATACCGGTCTACCAACATACCGGTCTACCAACATACCGGTCTACCAACATACCAATATACCAATATACCGATGTACCAACCCCAGGAGGATAAAGATGAACAGACGATTTGTCTACCAGTTCGTGGCAGTGCTTACGTTGTTGAGCTTGATCGTGGGTGGATGTCGGCGCTCGGTTGCGCCTTCGCCGACGCCGACCGTTCCGCCGTATACCCCCGCGCCGGCAGGGAGCGTGCCGGTGAACGTCATCCAGCGCGCTCCGGATCGGGGGGAGGAACTGTCCCTCGACGGCGTTATCGAGTTGGTCTTCGACCGGCCGATGGATCGCGCGTCGGTCGAGCGGGCGTTCAAAGTCAACCCCACGTTGCAGGGGAATGTCGAGTGGGCCGACGCGCGCACGCTGCGTTTCAGGCCGGCCCGTGATCTGGCGCGGGCCGCCGAATACTACGTCACCGTCGAGGCGGAGGCCAGGGCGGGGGATGGCGAGTCGCTTGACGGTGCCTACCGCTTCAAATTCCGGACCGTGGGCTATCTGGAGGTGAGTCAGGTCGTGCCGGCACCCGGCTCGGAGGACGTCGAGACGACAGGTGACGTCACGGTCATGTTCAATCGGCCGGTTGTGCCTTTGATGGCGGTCAGCGATCCCGATTACGCCGGCTTGCCCCAGCCCCTCACCTTCGATCCGTCCATTGCGGGCAGCGGGGAATGGCTCAACACCTCGATCTACGTCTTCAGACCGGCCGAGACGCTGGCGGGTGGCACGCGCTACACGGCCCGGGTCGAGGCGGGGTTGACCGATACCACCGGCGGTCTCCTGGAAGCGGATTACGAGTGGACGTTCACGACCCAGCCGCCGCAGATCACGTGGATCTCTCCCCAGGAGGGGGCCGACCTGGTTGGTGTGGATACGTCGGTGCAGATGACGTTCAACATGCCGGTCGATTGCGACTCGGCGCGGGAGGCCTTCAGTTTGCAGGACGATGGGCGCACGACGATCGCGGGCGATTTGGCGTGCGACGGGGCGAGCGTCGTCTTCACGCCCACCGAACGCCTGCCCTTCGACACAGCCTTTACGGCTCGTGTGGACGCTGGCGTGCGCAGCCAGGGCGGCGGGCGAGGGATGCGCGAGCCTTATGAGTGGCCGTTCCGTACCGTGCCGCTCCCCCGGATCGTGGATACCCGGCCCGCCGATGGAGAGGAAGAAGCGCCGCCTCGCACCTCGTTCGACATCATCTTCAACGCCCCGATCGACCCGGCGACGGTGCTGCCCAACCTGGAGATGACGCCGCCGATCTCGCCGGCCCGGGTCTACACCTACTTCAATCGCTGGGACCAGACCTTCGTGCTCGGTTTCGGCGCCCAGCCCTCGACCGATTACGAGGTGCGCATCGGGCCGGACATCGCCGATCCCTATGGCAACGAGACGGGCCAGTCGATGACGGTCCGTTTCCGTACTGCGCCGTTGGACCCGGCGGCCTGGCTGCTGGTCCCCGGGCAGATGGGCACGTACGACGCCAATCAACCGGCCCAGATCGTGGCGGGTTATCTCAACACCCCGCGCTTGACCTTCCAACTGCACCGCCTGGAGATTCAAGACTTTCTCACCGCCCGTTACGATTGGTGGGATTACGAGCCCCCGGGCGACCCGCTGCGCGAGTGGTCGACGCCGGTCGAATCTCCCCTCAACCGGCGGGAACACGTGTTGGTCGACCTGGTCGAGGGCGGCGGTCAGCTGGAACCGGGCGTTTACCTGCTGGGCCTGAGAGCGGAGGGGGTCGAATACGAGCGCTGGCGACATCGCAATCTGCTGATCGTGTCGGCGCATAACCTGACGGTCAAGACTAGCCAGGGAGAGGCCCTGGTCTGGGCGACCGATCTGGCGGAAGGCCGGCCGCTGGCGGATCTCCAATTGGCGCTGTTGGATGAGGCCGGGGATGCGCGCGAAGAGGCGACGAGCAACGCCGACGGCGTCGCCCGTTTTGTCCTGAGCGAGCGCGAGTGGCACGGCGATGGAATATTCTATTCCGCGGAACCGTTCGTGTTGGGCGGCGTCGGGTGGGAGTGGTCGGCCGGTATCAGTCCCTGGGACTTCGGCCTGCAGGAAGCAGGCTACCAGCCCGATTACCGGGCCCACATCTACACCGACCGGCCCATCTACCGGCCGGGGCAGACCGTCTATTTCCGCGGCGTCGTGCGGGTCGAGGACGACGCGCGTTACGATCTACCCGACCGGAACCGGGTCGACGTCGTCATCCGCAGCGCGTCGGGCGAGGAGCTCTACCGGGAGACGCTGTCCCTGGACGAGTTCGGCGCCTTTCACGACGAGTTGGCCCTGGCTGAGGGAGCGCCATTAGGCGGTTATGCCGTCTCTGCTCAGATAGGGGGCCAGCAGCTGCACGCCAACTTCCAGGTCGCCGCCTACCGCCCGCCGGAGTTCGAGGTCGTCGTCGAGCCGGACGAGAGGGCGCTGTTCGCCGGGCAGACGACCGACGTGGCGGTGGACGTGCGCTACTTCTTTGGCGGCCCGGTCGCCGACGCCGAGATAGAGTGGCGCTTGCTGACGTCCCCCTACACCTTCCAGCCGGACCAATTCGGGCGCTACGACTTCTCGGAGGACGACGACCCGTGGCGCTGCCGCTGGTGCTGGTGGTGGGAGACCCCCTCGCCCGACGTGTTGCTCTCCGGGTCGGGGACGACGAATGATGAAGGTCGTTTGACCGTCGCGCTGCCGACTGAGGTGATGACCGGCGGGCAGGAATTGACGCTGGAAGCCACCGCCTACGGCAAGGATGGGCAGGCCATCTCCGGGCGGAGCAGCCTTGTGGTGCACAAGGGTGCGTTCTACGCCGGGCTGGCGCCGCGCCAGTACGTGGGCCGGGCGGGCGACGAAATGGCGGTCGACGTGGTAACGGTCGATTGGCAGGGGCGGATAGCAAACATCCGCGCGCGCCTGCCCGCCCAGACGCTCGACGTCGAGATCGTCCACCGAGAGTGGGTGAACACCTTCGTGGAGAACGAGGTCGGCGGCTCCTGGGAGTGGGAGACGGTGGACACCGTCGTCTTCACCGACACGCTGACCACCGACGCCAACGCCGGGGGCGAGATCGTCTTCACGCCGGAGGAGGGCGGCTCATACCGGGTCGCCGTCAGCGGGCGGGACGCGCAGGAGCGGCCGGTCCGCAGCGCGATCTGGGTGTGGGTCAGCGGGGAGGATTACGTCTCGTGGCGGCGCCAGAACAAGGATCAGATCACGCTCATCAGCGACAAATCGACCTACGTCCCCGGCGAGACGGCCGAGATCCTCATCCCCAGCCCCTTCACGGGCGAGCACTGGGCCTGGATCACGGTCGAGCGGGGCGGCGTACTCCAGCAGGAGGTCCTGAAGTTGGAGAGCAACTCGACCCTCTACCGCTTGCCCATCACCGCCGATCACGCGCCCAACGTCTACGTCTCGGCCGTCATCGTCCAGGGGCCGGAGGCGCCGGACGCCAGCGAGCGGGTCGCTGCCCACAAGGTAGGCTACACAGCCCTGACGGTGCAACCGACCGCGCAGACGTTGAACGTTTCCCTGACGCCCAGCGTCGAGCAGGCGGAGCCGGGCGACCGGGTCTCCTTCGAGGTGGCGGCCCGGGACGCTGGCGGCGAGCCGGTGGCGGCCGCTTTCTCCGTCGACCTGGTGGACAAGGCGGTGCTCAGCCTCCGGCCGCGCCAGCCGAACGCCATCGTCGAGGCCTTCTATGGGCGGCGCGGCCTGGGCGTCTCGACCGCCAGCGGGTTGGCGATCTCGATCAACCGTTTGTTGCTGGAGCAGATGGAGGACCTGACACGGGAGGAAGAGGCGGCCCAGGTGTTGGGGCGCGGCGGTGAGGAAATGGCGGATGGAGAGGCGCTTGATTTTGCCGCCGAGGAGCCGCAAGCTGCCCCGATGGCGACGATGGAGATGGAGAAGCGGGCCGAAGTGGAAGCGGTGCGTCAGTTGCCGCCCGGCGTCGAACTGCGCGAGACCTTCGCCGATACCGCCCTGTGGGACGGCGCGGTGGTCACCGACCGGAGCGGTCGCGCCACGGTCGCGCTCACGCTGCCCGACAACCTGACGACGTGGGTCTTCCGCGGGGTCGGGGCGACGATCGACACCGAGGTCGGCGAGGCGACGACTGAACTCCTGGTCACCAAACCACTGTTGGTTCGCCCAACGACGCCGCGCTTCTTCGTCGTGGGCGACCGGGCGGAACTGGCGGCCCTGGTCAGCAACAACACCGGCGAGACGTTGGACGTCGAGGTGGCGCTCCAGTCGAATGGCCTGGCGGTGGCGGACGACGCCGTGCAGACCGTCTCCATCCCCGGCGGCGGCGAGGCGGCGATCACCTGGTGGGTGACGGTGCAGGACGTGGAGAACGTCGACCTGACGATGAGCGCCGTCGCCGGCGATCACGCCGACGCGGCCCGCCCGCGCCTGACGACCGGCCCCGACGGCACGCTGATGGTGCGCCGCTACACCGCGCCAGAGATCGTGGGCACCGGCGGGCAGCTGGTGGACGAGGGGACGCGGACCGAGGTGGTGGCCCTGCCGCCCAAGTACGACGAGCGGGAGGGAGAACTGACGGTGCAACTCGACCCGTCGCTGGCGGCCGGGATGCGGGAGGGCCTGGATTACCTGGAATACTTCCCCTATGAGTGCGTGGAGCAGACCGTTTCCCGCTTCCTGCCCAACGTGCTGACCTACCGGGCGTTGAAGGACCTGGGCCTCGCCGATCCGGAACTGGAGCGCAAGCTGCCCGGCCTGGTCGCCGAGGGCTTGAGCGCCCTCTACCGGGCCCAGAACGGGGATGGGGGCTGGGGATGGTGGCCGAACCGGGAGAGTCGAGCCTACCTGAGCGGCTACGTCCTGTTCGGGCTGGTCAAGGCCCAGGAGGCCGGTTTCGACGTGCGCGGCGACGTGATCCAGCGCGGCGCGGCCTACCTGGAAGGCGCGTTGGTCCCTGCCCGTGACCTCAGGAGTTACCGGGAGGCCGACCGGCAGGCCTTCCTGCTCTACGTGTTGGCCGAGGCCGGCCAGACGCGGCGCACCAGCCAGACCGGCGAGCTGTTCCGCCAGCGGGACACGCTCAATCACTACGGGCGCGCCTTCCTGGCGCTGACGTTGAGCTTGACTGACGAGAATGACAGCCGGATCGACACCCTGCTGGCGGATCTGCAGAACGCGGCCATCCTCAGCGCGACCGGCGCTCACTGGGAGGAGGCCAACTACGACCGGTGGGCGATGAACACCGACACCCGCTCCACCGCCGTCATCCTGGACGCGCTGGCCCGGCTCGACCCTGACAACGACCTGATCCCCAACGTCGTGCGCTGGCTGATGGTCGCCCGGCGGGATGGGATCTGGGAGACGACGCAGGAGACTGCCTGGTCGTTGATCGCGCTGACTGACTGGATGGTGGTCACCGGCGAGCTGGCGGGGAATTACGAGTACGGTGTCTGGCTCAACGACGAGGCGCTTAAAGAAGGTGCGGTGACGCCGGAGACGGTCGCCGAGTCGATCAAGCTCCGGGTCGACGTCGCCGATCTGCTGGCGGACGTCGGCAACCGGTTGACCATCGGGCGCGGCCCCGGCGAGGGGCGGCTTTACTACACGGCCCACCTCAAGGTCTACCTGCCGGTGGCGGAGATCGAGCCCCTTGACCGGGGCATCATCGTCTCCCGTCGCTACATCGATCCGGCCTGTAATGAAGGCATCAAATGTCCAGAGGTGGAACAAGCAGCCGTCGGCGATGTGGTGCAGGTGCGCCTGACGATCATCGCGCCGCACGACCTGTACTACGTCGTGGTCGAGGATCCCCTACCGGCCGGTGCCGAGGGGATCGATCCCAGCCTGGCGACGAGCAGCGTGATGGATCAGCAGCCCGGTCTGTACCGCGAGGCGCAGGATGATTGGTGGGGCGGTTTCTATCACTGGTGGTGGCAGTGGTACAGCCGCAGCGAGATGCGCGACGATCGCGTGGTGTTGTTCGCCGACTACCTGCCGGCGGGGACCTACGAGTATACGTACACCTTCCGCGCCACGCGCCCCGGCGAGTACCATGTCATCCCCACGACGGCCAACGAGTTCTACTTCCCGGAGGTCTTTGGGCGTGGGGCCGGACAACTGTTTGTCGTTGAGAGGAGTGAGTGAGAGAGGGCAGCATCTCGGCCCCACCGCCCGCGTCGGGACTGAGATGCTGCTCTGTACCAGCGAGAGCGCCTTCAGTGCGTAGACGTTGGCGATGGCACAGGGATCGTCCTTGCGGACCGGGCCACGGAATCCTGCCAGATCCGGCGTGGCCCGGCAGCGCCAGCCGTTCTCCTCGAATAGGTTCACCAGGTGATCGATCGCTCGCTGCACAGGCGTGTCACCCGTCACCCCAAAAGCCAGCGAGGGAGGACTTGATTCCCTCTCTAAATACGTTCAAATACGTTCAGAATCTGTTCCCTTTCCTCATCGGAAAGAGACCGGACCGCCGGTCGTGCTTGTCTTTCAGCCCATCGTTGTTTCCATCTCATAATCACTCCTTGTAAACCGGCGTTCGTCGCGGCCCAGTCTCACGCATATTCGAGCACCTTGGGAAGATACCGGGCGGTTTCGAGACAATACGCGATGTCTTTCGCGCCCAAGGACGCCCCCTCCTCGACGGTGTGCACTTTCTCCAACAACTCATCCACTGAGTGCGAAAGGAATGCCTTCAGCGTCTCGACGCCCACGTCGTACAGGAGTCGAACGGCCACCGGCCCCACGCCTACGATCCTCGCCAGATCCGAGAGTTTGACCAGTTCCAATAACGCGTTGTCGGGCACGCCGGCCTGTTCCGTCAACGCGGCCCGATCGGCCGGGGTCAGCGCCCGCCCGAAGAGGTGCTTGGTATGCTTGACATCGACGGCGCTCAATTTCTCCACGTATTCGGGGTCGACGCCGGGGATCTTGTCCAGGTCGAAGGGCTTGGAAATATAGCTGATCACCTCGCGCCGCAAGGTGATCAGGTAATCGAGGGATAACGCCGATTCCCGCGCAAATGCTTCCCGTTTCGCCTTGCTCTTGAGGGTGGCCTGCAATTCGGCCAGGTTCTCGATCCCCATCGATGCCAACGCCGCGAAACGCGCGTCCATCTCCTCCAGCAGGATCCTGCGTCCCGGCAGAACGTCCTTCGTTTCCAGTATGCGCCTGAACTGCGCCAGGCTGAATTGTTCGAGATCGAGGCAGTATAAATCGGCCATGTTCATCATCCTTTCATCTAACGTATGATTACGATTTTATCCATCATTTTCTCCTATTTCTCTAGATTCAACCAATCCCCCATGGTAATGTAACCGGTAGATCTCTCGCCCCCGGTGGAGAATGCGCTCGATCCCCTTGAAACCCTCGACCGTTCCTTCACTCTCGTCCGAGTACGTCAAATCCTGTTCCTCGAAAGAGGATGGCCCCCGGAACGGCCGATCCTCCGCGACCTGCCGCATCGCCTTTCCCAGGAACCGGTACACCTGATCCGCCGGGACGACCTCGTCATCCTGAAGCCAGTGATAGAAGCCTTCCCATTCCCCTCGCCAGGCAAGATGTTCTTCCCCGGTCTCCACATCCACCGAAGCTTCCCAGGACGGATAGCCCTGGGCCAGACGGTGTAACTGACCGATGGTCTCTCCCCACTTGCGGAAGAAGTCCGGATCCCAGGTTTTCTCTGCACGGATCCTTCCGGGGACCAGATCCATACTGTAGCCAACCCACAGGTAGTTCTCATCGAGAAACGTTTCGTACAAATTACCTCCCGGTGAGAACTGGGGAAAGACGATGTGCGCGCCCCGCTCCCCCAGGAAGAGCACGAACGCCAATCGTTCTTCCAAACGCAGCAATCCGCCTCGCCGGTCGTCCGCCGGGATGGCCATGATCTTCAACAATCGCCGGGCGTCTTGGTACGGATAGGCATACACGATGCCATCCGATGACTCCTCCCCACCCCCAAAATGGCTCAGATGCGCGCTTGCAGTTCCAAAAGATGCAGCCAGTGCTTCCAGGACAGATTGCGGTACTTGTATCATAGGTTTCCTTCCAAACGCTTTTTCACTTGCACCACCTCGACCAAAGCGGGCAGTGACGCGGGCAGTTCATCGAACGTAACCGTTCAGGCCAGGGGAACATTGGACACAGATTTTCACAGATTGAGGCCATCAAGCAGGCCTTACTTGGCACTTGATGGAAAAAATCTGTGCAATCTGTGTCCCATAGTTCAACCCCCTGAACGCTTACCATCGAACAGGACCCTGTGCGCCCCCGGACCGGTCGTTGGGCCGGGGGAAGCATAGTACGTCTGTGCCGCATCTATAGTCAACTGAGCCATATTCACAACCTCGTCTTTACTCCACGAGTGGGAAAAAAATGGGAGTGCGGGAGCGACCTCGCCGTCCGCACTCCCCCATCACGTCTAACGTCCAACATCTAGCAAGATGCGCGTCATTCGTCCATTCGTGAGATTCGTGATCTCACACGATCTCAAAAATGTCCGTTATCTTAGAAAGGATACCCCTTGGCTCCCTGGCATCCCTTGAGCGCCGCGATCTCGCCGCAGTGGGCGTTGACGTGCCAGATGACGAAAGTCTCTATCATCTCGGCCAGTTTCAACGCCCCGACCGGGGTCTCGATTTCGCGATCCAGATCGTCTGGCGTGAGGGATTCCAGCCACCCCTGGGCCGCCCCGGCGACCGCCTGGGCGTACGCGTGGAGCACCGGGAGATCCACCCGGATGGTGCGCATGTAGGTGAGATAATCGCCGCCGGGCTCCGGCTCTGGGGCCGAGACGGTCAGTACCTTGTCCTCCCACCCCTCGGTGTCTTTCAAGGGCGCCTGCCCTGTGCCCCAGCCGTGCACGATGGCATCGACGCTGGAGACCGTGTGCCAGTACAGCCCCCCGATGGGATTGGCAATGCCGGGCGGCTGCCAGTCGGCCTGTTCCTGCGTCAGATCCGACGCGACCTGCTCCAGGATACCAAACGCATTGCCCAACGCGTATTGCAGTAACTCGACCTGATTCATTTTTCCTCCTAGTTCTCTGTAACTGCCTTATCCAATAACTTGCCGAAGTATCATCTCAATAAACCGGGGCAAACTCGCTCGGGCCGGTCTCCTGACCGTGCCCGCTGTGGCTCGGTCGGGAGACCGGCCACAGCTCCCCAACTTATTGAGAAGATACTTGCCGAACTTGTTCTGGGTCATCAACTCGTGCGTCAAGAACTCGCCGTCGTAGAACACGCCAAACACGCCAAAAGGCGAAGGGCCATTTTGCACCGCTTCCCGCGTCGTCAGTTCGATCTTCTCGCTGGCGATACCGCGTGCCTCGGCGGCCGCCATCATCTCATCGACGTAGTGAATGGTGAACGGGCATTGATGGGTGTACAAAAACACCAACCGACGCGCGGCGTCAACCGGCTCGTACGTCGCCCGCTTGGCACTCTCCCGGAACCGGGGCTGGGGCGCGTCCTCGTTGTCGTCGAAGCGTTTGACCAACAGCTCAAAATCGCGGGGGGCCGTGTCACAAACCTCGAAACCGTATTTCTCGAAGAAGCGCTTGTCGGTCATCCAGTGCTTCTTGCGCCGGCCGGTCACCACCACGACCCCGTGCTTGCCCTGGGCCTGCGCATCCTCGATGCACGACTGGAGCAATCGCGCCCCCAGACCGTGCCCCTTGAAACGCCCCGCTACCCAGAAGCACTGGATGCACGTGTAACCCGGCGCGTCGATGGGCCGCCAGGCGTATTCCGCCGGCACGTACTCGATGAACACCTTCCCGCGAACGTCGAACTTCCGGAAGACGAAACCCTCCACCAACCGCTCCGCCAGCCACGCCTTCTTCAACTGGTAGCCCTCGACGTTCTTCTTGCTGCTGAACGCGCAACAGATGTGCTCGCTCTCGATATTATCCTCGGTCAATGTAACCATGTCCACACGATCTAAGTCCACTTTTTACCTCTCCTCTACCTTCGTTGATCGACAGGGCTGACACCTCAACGCATCAAGCCGTTCTTTGTTTTCGTACGGTCTGATAAAGCACTCCCGCTCGTCTGCCGGTATTTCTACAGCGACCTGCTCCAAGACACCCTCGTACGTCACCAGCCGCTGCTCCAACTTGTCGCAAATATATTGCTCACACTGGGAACAGTTGTCCAGCCCCCGCTTGATCACGCACGGTCGCACCGGGCACCCCTGGTCGATCAGATGGAGATGCTCTGCCTCTGCCATACACCCATCGCAGCAGATCTCTGCCGGCGGCAGCCGGAAGCCGAAGTATCTGTGCCAGCCATCGCTCAGCTTTTGCCGGTTCTCTGGACGTTTCTCGATATTGGGCCTATATGCCAGGCACAAATCACACCGATAGCCACATCGTGTTAGTATGGGTTTCATCGTTCTCTCTCACCTATGGATGACGATAACGTACCCTTCAAGAATTGCCCCGTGTAACTCCCTGCCACCTGCGCCACCTCCTCCGGCGTCCCCTGGGCGACGATCTGTCCGCCCGCGTCGCCCCCCTCCGGCTCCAGGTCTACGATCCAGTCGGCCGTCTTGATCACGTCCAGGTTGTGCTCGATGACGATCACCGTATTGCCCACGTCGGTCAGCCGGTGCAGCACGTCCAGCAGCTTCTGGATGTCGGCGAAGTGAAGGCCCGTGGTCGGCTCGTCGAGGATGTAGACCGTGTCGCCGGTCGAGACGCGGGCCAGTTCCCGGGCCAGCTTGACCCGCTGCGCCTCGCCGCCGGAGAGCGTCGTCGCGCTCTGGCCCAGCTTGATGTACCCCAGCCCCACGTCGGCCAACGTCTGCAAGATCCGCTTGATCTGGGGCACGTTCTCGAAGAACGCCAGCGCCTCATCCACGTCCATATCCAGCACGTCGGCGATGTGCCTGCCCTTATACCGGATCTGGAGCGTCTCCCGGTTAAAGCGCTGTCCCTTGCACACGTTGCACGTCACCCACACGTCGGGCAAGAAGTGCATCTCCACCTTCCTCTTGCCGTATCCCTTGCACGCCTCGCAGCGCCCGCCCTTGACGTTGAAACTGAAACGCCCCTTGTCGTAACCGCGCATCTTGGCCTCCGGCGTCTCGGCGAAAAGTTCCCGGATAGCCGTCATCACCTGGGCGTAGGTCGCCGGGTTGGATCGTGGTGTGCGTCCGATGGGATCCTGGGTGATGTTGATCACCTTGTCCACTGAGTGTCCTTGACTCGCGTGTTCCAGCCCCTCGAGCCAGTCGTGCTCGCCGATCTCCTGTTCCGAGCGGTGCAGGGCCGCCGCCAGCGCCGGATGGAGCGTTTGCGAGACCAATGACGACTTGCCGCTGCCAGAGACCCCCGTGACGCAAGTGAACAACCCCAGCGGGAAGCGCACCGTCAGGTTCTTGAGGTTATTCTGCCGCGCACCGACGACAGTGAGCCACTGTCCATTCGTCGGCCGCCGGCCACCGTTCCGGTGGGTGCCGTTAGGCGAGGCCACTTCAAGCTC
>DSAR01000303.1 GCA_011046405.1 Chloroflexota bacterium
GGACCTATCATCTCAATAAACCGGGGCAAACTCGCTCGGGCCGGTCTCCTGACCGTGCCCGCTGTGGCTCGGTCGGGAGACCGGCCACAGCTCCCCAAGTTATTGAAAAGATACATCTGGACCTTGAGTAGTTCGCAGTCGTTACTCCAGGAGGTCGTCCATATCGTACAAAAGATCTAATTGGTCATTGATCTCGTCTGGATCGAAAGCCTCGGGATCAAATCCGCCGCCGACCCACTCCATATACTCCGCGTGTTCGGGATGATTCCGATCCTTGATCGCCTCGAGGAACTCGGCGTAGCCCCAGACACCGCCGACGTCCTCCGGCGGGCCGGCCCGTTTTCCTCCGATGCACAGTGGATAGACCAGTTCCGGATCCGGCTCGAGCACTTCCTCCACCTGAATGATGTGCAACCAGCTATCTCCGAAGTCGTATTCGTAACCGAACTGATCCCCTTCCTGGGATACGATCTGCCCCAACACGACCTTGCTTTCGTCTTTCACCTCCATGTAGTCATCGAACTCGGGGTGCGGCTCGCCGTAATAGGTCTCCCCGACGATAAACTGGTGGAGATGATAATCGTCCCACCCCATCACAAGCTGCAAGATAGCGTGGAGCTCGTCCAGGGGCGTATCGCCCGTCACCAAGAGCCGCCGCCAGATCGGCGGGTGGGTGTCGGCCAACGTGATCTTGATCTGGTAAACTGGAAGCTCAGTCATATTCGTCTCCTTAATTGTGACCCTGTTATCACTTATAGACCAACGGCAAATATACGTAGAAGTTACGCAGTTGGCTCATCAACAACCGGAATTAGCCACGAATCCTTCGACTACGCTCAGGACAGGTTTTCACGAATTGACACGAATTTTGCTTTTCTATTCGTGAAATTCGTGGCAGAGAAAGTCTCAAATGCGTAACTCCTAACACGAATCCTGTAAAAGCGATCCCATGATGCAACCAAGCGCGCCCCATTCCCGTATATCATACTAGAATTCGGTAAAAAGCAAAGGGAGGTAAAAGCGATGTTCGATTTACTGATTGAACTAATCAAATTGCCATTCGTATTGATCGGGTGGCTGATCAAGGCCCTCGTTCTCTCGCTCGTCTGGCTGATCAAGCTGCCGTTCGTGCTCATCGCCGTGGTGTTGAGCGCTGTACTGGGCCTGGTGGGCGTGGTGATCACCATCCTCGGCGTGGCGCTGACGCCCGTCCTCGGCATCGGTCTGTTGATCCTGCCCATCGGCCTGATACTCCTGCTGGCTGCCTGGCTGATCGGAAGACTACTCTAATCCCCGGCCAGACAGCATGCAGGCCTCGGAGGTCTCCACCTTATCCAGGGTTCACCTGGGCTCCATAACTTGACCGGAGATCTCCGAGGTCCACCAAATACCAATCTACCAGTCTACCAATCTACCAGTCTACCAGTCTACCAACCCACCAACCTACCGCCCCATCACCCGCCGCTGGAGTTCGTATAGGGCGTTGATCGCCTCCAACGGCGTCATCTGAGAGACGTCCAATCCCCGCAATTCCTCCACCACCGGATGTTCCTGGGCAAAGAGCACCGGCTGCTGCGGTTTCGGCGCCGGCGTGCCGGGGCGGAACTCGCCGCTCTCCAACTGGGCCAGCAACGCCTCGGCCCGGTGGACGACCGACTTGGGCACGCCGGCCAATTGGGCCACGTGTACCCCGTACGAACGATCCGCCCCGCCGGGCACGACCTGGTGCAGGAAGATGATCCGGTCCCCCTCCTCCGCCACCGCCAGGCTGTAGTTGCACACCGCTGGCAGTCGCGCGGCGATCTCCGTCAACTCGTGGTAGTGGGTGGCGAAGAGCGTGCGCGCGCGTCGTTCCGGGTGATTGTGCAGGTATTCCACCACCGCCCAGGCGATGGACATCCCGTCGTAGGTGCTGGTTCCCCGGCCGATCTCATCCAGGATCAGGAGGCTGCGCGGCGTGGCGTGGTTGAGGATGTTGGCCGTCTCGACCATCTCGACCATGAAGGTCGACTGCCCGGCGGCGACCTCGTCCTGGGCGCCGATGCGGGTGAAGATGCGGTCGACGATGCCGATACGCGCCCGCTCGGCTGGCACGAAGCCGCCCATCTGGGCCATCAACACGATGATGGCGTTCTGGCGCAGGTAGACGCTCTTGCCGGCCATGTTCGGCCCGGTGATGATGAGGATGCGCTCGTCGTTATCGAGATATAGCCGGTTGGGCGTGAATGGCTCGCTGCGCAGCGTCTGCTCGACGACGGGATGGCGCCCCTCTACGATTTCGAGGACCGGCGTGGCAGTCGTCTCGTCGTCTGAAAACTCGGGGCGCACGTAGCGGTTGGCGACGGCGACCTCGGCCAGTGTAGACGCCACGTCCAACTGGGCCAGCGTCCGCGCCGTCTGGAGCAGGGCTTTGCTCCGCGCGCCCACCTGCCGGCGTACGTCGTTGAACAGCCGGCCCTCGATCTCGGCCTGCCGCTCCTCGGCGTTCATGATCAACGTCTCGTAGTCCTTCAACTCCGGGATGATGTAGCGTTCGGCGTTGACCAGCGTCTGCTTGCGGATGTACTCATCGGGCACGGCGTCGGTATTGGCCTTGGTGACCTCGATGTAATAGCCAAAGACCTTGTTATGGCCGACCTTGAGACTCTTGATGCCGGTGCGCGCCTGTTCTTGCTTTTCCAGGCGCGCGATCCACGCCTTGGCCTCCCGGGCCGACGTGGCGATCTCGTCCAACTCGGTCGAAAAGCCGCGCCGGATGACGCCCCCGCCAGAGGTGCTGATCGGGGGATCGTCCACGATGGCCGATGTAATGAGGGCGACAACGTCGTCGCCGACGTCGTCGCTGGGATCAAGGGCGGAGGCCAGGGCGCTGAGACAAGAAACCAGGGACTCCCCCACGTTCTCACCAACCGCCGCCTCTTGCAGCGTCTGCGCCAGGGCTGGCGCCGTCTCAAGAGCCTGGCGGATACCGACCAGGTCGCGCGGCGTCGCTACGTCAGAAAGCGCCCGGTTGGTCAATCGCTCCAGGTCTGGCGTATCCTTGAGCGCTTCGCGCACCCGTCCGCGCAAGATCGTGTCATCGTAGAAGGCCTGCACCTCGTCCAGGCGGGCCTCCAGGGCGGCCCGGTCGAGCAGCGGCTGATTCAGGCGGGTGCGCAGCAGACGTCCTCCCATCGGTGTCAACGTCCGGTCGAGCACGCCCAGCAGCGACCCGCGTGTCTTGCGCTCGCGAATCGTCTCGGTCAGTTCCAGATTGCGGCGGGTCGGGGCGTCGAGGGTCATGAAGCGGTCGGCCACGTAGGCGCTCAGGCTCACGATCTGGGCCAACGCGTTCCGCTGCGTCTCTCTCAGGTAGTGAATCACCGCCCCGGCCGCCCGAATGGCGAAGGGCTTGCCCGCGCAACCGAAACCGTCGAGCGTCGCCACGTCGAAGTGCTCGTGCAGGACCTGGCGGGCCGCCTCCAGGTCGAAGCGGTATCCTGGAAATGGCGTCAGGTGCAAATCAGGAAAGAGCGTTCGCCAATCGGCGAAGGGCGGCCCCTCCGCCACACCTTCAGGGATCAAACACTCGCGAGGCTGCAGGCGGGCCAGTTCCTGCTCTACCTCGTCGGCGTGCAACTGGGTCGTGGCGAACTCACCGGTCGTGATGTCGGCGAAGGCCAGCCCAGCCCGATCCTCCCCGACGAAGACGGCCGCCAGATAGTTGGACCGTTTTTCCTCCAACAACGCCGGCTCGACGACGGTGCCAGGCGTGACGACGCGCCGCACCTCCCGGTGAACCAGCCCTTTGTTGGTGGTCTCGCCGATCTGTTCGGCGATGGCGACCCGGTAACCCTTCTCGATCAGGCGGGCGATGTATCCCTCGACAGCGTGGTGGGGCACCCCGGCCATCGGCACGCGGTTGTTCTTGGAAACCGGACGTGAGGTCAGGACGAGGTCGAGCTCGCGGGCGGCGATCTCCGCGTCCTCATCGAAAGTCTCGTAAAAATCGCCCAGGCGGAAAAAGACGAGCGCATCTGGGTGCTGTGCCTTGATCTGTAGGTATTGTTGGCGAACAGGGGTTACTTTTGGCATGGTCTCCTCGCGGGATAGTTATCCGACAACAGGCGTCACTCAGGGGCCGGGGAACTGGACGCTGAACAAGAGCATTTTAGCACAAGGGCTTAAAAAGACAATGGGTCGTGCGTCGTCTGTCAATGCATACGGCCTGACTCTCGCATACGTTTCGAGATGGCCTTGAGAGCTCGCTTTTCGGAAGCGGTCAGGCTCTCCATTCCCGAACGGGAGATCTTATCCAGCAGCCGGTTCATCGTCTCCTGATCCTGTCGCTCCTGTTCGGCTGCCCGGCGGCGCTGGCGCTCGGCCCACCAGGCGCGCCAATAGGCCCAGCTGAAGATGGGAGGCGGGGGTCTGTAGAGTGGGTACCTGTAGAGATAGACGAGCAACGCGATGGAAATCCCCATCACGAGCACGTAGAGCACGGGGCTGTGCATCACGATCGAGGGGTAAAGCGCCGTCGTGATGAGCAGGCCAACGATGGCCCCGCCCAGGTGCGCGCTGTGCCCGATGTTGCCTAACTGGCGTCTCAGCGCAAAAAAGGATAGCAGGAGAAACAGGATTCCGTACAACCAGGTCGGCATTGCCAACAGGCCGAAGAATGGGCTGATCTTGCCCCCGGGGAACAGGAAAATGGTGGCGAAAATGACGCCGCTCACGCCGCCCGAGGCCCCCAGCGATTGGTACTCCCGGTGACGATACAGGTAGAGCGATAGGAGGTTGCCGCCGGCGATGCTGCCCAGGTAAATCAGCAGGAACACGTGGGGGCCGAAGGCCAGCTCGATCATACGAGCGAAACCGTTGAGCGCGAGCATGTTCAGCATCAGGTGCAGCCAGTTGGCGTGAAGGAACCCGCTGGAAATCAGGCGATAGTATTCCTTGCCCTGGAGAACGCGCCCGGTACTGAATGTGTAACGACGCTGGAAGGACGGCGACTGGAATCCACGATACGAGCCATACACAGTGAAGATGATGATGCCTATCGTCGCGATGGGCCAGGACATATGCTTTACCTCTCTTACGACTTTTCCCCTGCCAGCGCTAAAATCTCCGCAGCGGTCTCCTCGATGGGCTTGTCGGTCACGTCGACGACGGGCCACCCGTGTTGGCTGCGAAAGATATTCAGGGCATATTCGACCTCGCGGCGCACGTAAGTTGGATCGGCGTAATAGCCTGTCGCGCCCCCAAGATGGCGCTCACGCGTCTGGCGTAGGTCTGCCAACCGGTCGGGGTCGATGCTCAGGCCACAGACCCGGCCCTGCGGCAGTTTGAACAACGCGTCCGGCGGCTTGAGTTCCAGCACCAGGGGGACGTTGGCCACGAACCAGCCCTTGAACGCCAGGTAGATGCTCAGGGGTGTCTTGAAGGTACGCGAGACACCCACCAGGACGATCTCCGCCTGGTCCAACTCGTGGGCACGGCGTCCGTCGTCGTGGTGGTAGGCGAATTCGATGGTCTCCATACGCCGGAAGTACTCTTCGTTCAACTGGCGAAAAAGCCCCGGTTTCTCGGCGGGCGAGACGGACAACTGCTGAGAAAGCCGAGCCAGGAGCGGCCCCATCAGGTCGATCGTCTCGACGTTGTGCGTCCGCCCCTCGCGCAACATCACCGCCCTCAAATCGTCTGAAACCAATGTATGCACGATGAAGCCGCCAACAGCGGCGACCTCCTCGACGATTTGCCGGATCTGCCCTTCGGTGCGAACGCCAGAGCGACGTTCGATTTCCACTGGAGCACCGGCGAACTGGGTCAGTGCTGCATTCAGCACCTGTTCGGCCGTTGCGCCGGTTCCATCAGAGACCACGAAAACTCGATACATGTTCCTCCTCGCCCATCACCTATGGCGTTGGTTATCTCCGCTACCGGACACTTTGAATAGCGGTGGGACCAGAGAGCATCTACTCGGTCTTTTCATAAGATGGAAACCGCCCCTTGAATACCCGGTTCCAGTACAAAAAGGTCTCTTCCATATCGCCCGCCGACGTCGCGTCTTGCGCGCGACTGACGTGATAGAGCGCCGTCCTCAATCTGGAAACAGCCACTTTCTTATCGGCCCGCGCCAACCGGGAAGCGACGGTGCCCGCTATACCGCGCATGTCCTTGATCTCACCGAACTGATCGTCCCATATCTCCTGCAGGACGCGCCCGAAATCGACCGAGTAGACGAGCATCCGTTCGTGGGCAGCATACTGGGTACACCGGAGTTCCAGGTAAAAGGAGGAAATCGGCACCCGCCGGAAGTACTTCCAGGCCTTGACCAGGCGAATGAGCGGCGCCAGTTTGCCCTCCAGGTCCCCGTCAACCGTCTCGATGATGGCCCGGCGCGCATCGGGGCTCGACGTCATCCACCCGCCGGTGCCATCGGGGACAGTGTAGACCCGGTGGCCCAATGAGGTCTGTCCGGTCAATTTGGCCGGCACGATGCGCACCCGCCGGCGCGTATCTTCCCCGGCCAGGATACTGACGGCAAAGGCCTGCACCTCTGCCTGAACGCCTGGGAGTTGCTCATCCAACGTCTGTTTCACCAGCGTCAAGCACGAGATCGAATCGTCAGGTAAGCGTCCCTCTCCCAGGCTGGCCAGGAAATCGACGTTACTGTATCCCCGGATACTCGTCCCATAGAAGTAGGATCCCCCCAGGAAGAAGGCGTACAGACCAAAATAACGATCCAGGCAATCCTCGATCTTGGCCTGGTAGTCCCAATCCAGGCGTACGGTACCAACATCGGGCGTAATCCGTTCGAGGAAGCGCTGAAAGCCATCTTCAAGGGTTTTGACCATCGGTTCTTTTCTCCTGGGCAACAAATGTGATGATTGCAAACGATGTGATTGAGTATAACGCAATCTCCCTAAATGCCAAATGGAAAACACGGGGAGTTCTTTTTTGCAGCAAAATGTGATAGAATAATGAAAGAGAAGTCGCGATCCATGCGTTTGCACCGGTCACCGAGGAGGCCAATCATCAATGCGTACACGTACCTGGGCTATCGTCATCACCATCAACGTCGTCATCTCAGCCGTCGTGATGCTAACTGTGTTATTGATCTGGGATCGAATGGCAGTGTCTCCACCACCCAGCCCAACGACCATGCCTGTTTCTACTCACGTCCCCACCGAACAGGCAATCAGTAGCCCACTGCCGACGTCGACTGAGCCGCTAATGGCTACGTTAGGGTCAGAATTCACGTCAGAACCAGTACAATATACGGTCCAATCTGGTGACACGTTGGGCGCTATCGCTCAAAGCTACGGCGTATCGCTGGAGGCCCTGATGGCGGCCAACAACATCGTCAATCCCAACCTGCTCCAGGTTGGCCAAACGCTCGTCATCCCCGTCGCGCCCCAGGCGCCTCCCGCCGTCGAACCGGCCAGTGACGTGACCGCTGAACCCGCCGGAGCGACCCCGCCGCTTGATAACGTGCTGGCCGCTCAAGCCCCCACCCTCACGCCTTCCGGCCCGACGTTGATCGAGATCGGGCAGGTATTGGGCGCCGGCGATCTGAACAGAGAGGTGCTCGTCATACGTAACGGCGGGGGATCGGTCGACCTGGAGGGCTGGACGTTATCCGACGCCGACGGCAACGTCTTCACGTTCCCCAAGATCACGCTCTTCGCCGACGTCCAGATGCGCGTTCACTCGGCCCCGGGCCGTTCCACCCCCAGCGACCTGTACTGGGGGCGAGACGCGCCGGCGTGGAACGTGGGCGAGATAATCACCCTCCGGGACCAGGACGATAACGTCGTGGATACCTACATCGTCCCATGAAAATCCACCCACTCATCCCGGCTCGTTGGCACATGCGATGGCATACGCGAACGTGGATCATCGTCGCCGTCGGCATCGCCGCCCTGCTGTACGTCTCGACCTGCCAGACCACCGTCAACGGGAGCCTGAGCCCCTACGCCACCGACGTGGGGGAGATTCAAAACGCGCTCCCCCGTTGGGGTACGATCCATTGGACCGGGTACCCGCTCTATACCTTCCTGGGCTCGACCTTCGTCACACTGCTGTGCTGGATAGGGATCGAGCCGGCGACCGGCGCTTCCCTGTACTCGGTGGTGTGGGGCCTCGTCTCCGTTGGGCTGATCGTTGTCCTGCTTCAAGAATTGGATGTGCCGGGACCGGTGGCCGCCCTGGGGGGCCTTGTGGCGGCCGTATCGACCTCAATGTGGATGGACGCCTCCATCGCCGAGGTACACACGATGACCACCGCCTTCACCGTCGCCACGTTCCTGTTCGCCCTCCGCTTCGGGCGCACGGGCGAACGCCGCGACCTGTTGTGGCTGGCTTTCGCCTTCAGCCAGGGCGTGATCCACCAGCGGGCTGTGCTCTTCCTCGCCCCGGCGGTGGCCGTCCTCGTCCTCCGGTCCGACCGGTGGCGGGCGATCGGGCGGGGCATGCTGCCCGCGCTGACGATCTCGCTGCTGGCGCCCCTCACCTACCTCTACCTCCCCTGGCGCGTGCAGCAGGGGACGACCTGGACCTTTGGCACGCCCGGCACCTGGCAGGGCGTGATACGTATGCTGTTCGACAACCGGGCAGAGCGCATCGTCACCTGGCCCGGGAGCCTCGCCGAATGGACGGCCCGGATCTGGCGAGCTTTCGAGATCACGGCCGCCGACCTCAACGTCATCTTACTGGCGCTGGGATTGTTGGGCTTGCTGGTATTGGCCCTGAAGACGAAAAGGGATGTGAGAACGAGATGGCGCGAGCCGCTGGCCCTGACCCTGGCCTGGCTGCCCTACCTGCTCCTGACCGCCATCATCTGGATTGGGCGCGTGGGCGATGCCCAACTGGCGGCCCATCTGCCGGTGACCGTGCTGGCCGCCGTTGGGCTGGCGCTGCTGGCGGCGTACCTGGACCGGCGCTGGACGTGGCGCTACCCCGGGGCCACGCTGGCCCTGGCGGGCGTCGTCGTTTTCCTGGCCGCGCGCCATCGCCCCCAGGTGCTGGCGGTCACCCGCGACCCCGGCGCCGAGACCATCATCGCCACGGCTGCACAGATCACGCCGCCGCCGGACGAGCGCCCCACGACCCTGATGGCCCTTTGGGGGAACGACTACTGGGCCCTCGTCTACGCCCAGGCGTACCGGGGCCAGTTCGCGGAGCTAGACGTCGTGGATCACAACGCGAATTTCGAGGCGATCCTGGAGAGAGGCCATCGTCTGTTCACCCTCAGCAAGACGTTCTACCGGCGTTCCGTCGCGTGGTGGGAGGGGCGACTGGGCTCGATCTACCTGGAGACTTATGCCCCGGGCCTGATTGAGATCAGTCCGGCGCCCCGGACCCTTGATACAGTCGATAAACAGGCGATGGATCCAGAGCCATTCCGTGTGAACGACGATCTGGCCATCGCCTCCGTCGAGGTCCGGGAGGAAGAGGAAAGCTATCGGCTCACGGTCCATTGGCTGGCCAAGGCTGTCCCCGAACGGGATTACAGCGTCGCCGTCCACCTGCTCGCCCCCAATCCCGGGGACGTACTGGATCAGGCCGATTCCCTGCATCCGGTCGAGGGCTGGTATCCCACGACTCGCTGGATGGCCGGCCAGGTCGTGCAAGACGTCTACCGCCTCACGCCCCCCTCCGGGGGGAAGCGACCCGGCGCGATCAGGATCACCGCCTACCACGTCGACGAAGATGGACAGTTCGTGAACGGCGAATGGTTCACGGTCAATTTAAGTCCTTAATTCAGAGCAGTATTGAAGGATTCATTACCCGACATCTCTGGATCACGAATGTCACGAATGGACAAATCACACGAATTTTGGCTTCGAATTTCAAAAAACATTCGTGAAATTCGACCATTCGTGTGATTCGTGATCGAAAATCAGGCTCTTGATCACGAATGTCGGGTAGTGAATTGAAGGAGGGAACCTATGGAACCGGTGGATGTCAACCCGTTGAGCGCCGATCAACACCTGGAACTGGCGTATGAATGTGAGGAGGCTGACCTATTCGAGCAGGCGCTATCCGAATGCGAGATGGCTATTGAACTCGCACACTC
Organism: Chloroflexota bacterium; assembly: GCA_011046405.1. Taxonomy (GTDB): domain Bacteria; phylum Chloroflexota; class Anaerolineae; order B4-G1; family B4-G1; genus DSAR01. The sequence continues at coordinate 10,061 of DSAR01000303.1, forward strand.
ATTTCTCGCCAGTGCATACAATCTGTAGGGCATCATTCTAGAAGGACTGGAGCAAGACGAGGAGGCCATAAAAGCCTACAACACGGCCCTGGCGATTGAACCGAAACTGCAGGAAGCAGCGAGCAATCTACTGGAACTGGAATCTGACTTGGGATTGGGGCACGATCTGGTGACGATTGCCACCTTTAGCTATACCGCCGATCCCGAGAGGGGAATCACACGGCGCCTTTATCCAGCAGCCCAGGCCAGCGCCCAATCCGGGATCCACAACCTCGCGTAGCCGAGCATCGAGAAGAGCAGCGAGACGACGAAGAGCAACGCCGCCGCCGCGATCAACACCTGGTCCCGGCGCCGGTAGTGCAACTGCTTCAACCACGTGCGCGGCCCGACGCCGAAGGCGCGCAGGTCCATGGCGTCGATGATGTCCTCGCTGCCGGCGATGGCGTGGATGGTCACCGGCACGATCAGCGGGGCCAGCTTGCGCACCTGGGCGAACAATCCGCCGCGCAGTTTCTCGATCTCGTACCCTCGCGCCCGCTGGGCGTCCATCGTCAATTGGAAATCGCGGGCGAAAGTGGGGATGAAGCGCATCGTCAGTTCCATCGCGTAGGCGATCTTGTCGGGCAGCCCCAGCCCGTGGAAGGTGACGCCGTAGAGTTCGGGATTGAGGGTGTAGGGGATGAGCACCGTCATGGCCGAGACGCTGAACACCCGCACGAACTGGCTGATAGCGTAGAAAATACGCTCGACGGTGACGTTCAGCGTCGGCTGCCAGCCGAGAATCTCGAAGGGCGCACGCAGGCTGGTGATGACGTGCTCCTGGGCGTAATGCTCCATCCCACCCCGCCCGGTCAAGAACGTCAGCACCCCGAAGAAGGTGATGAATCCCCCGATGAACAACCACGTGCGATACGTCTCACGCCACGTGATCCCCGAGGTGAAGATCGCCAGCAAGGCGATGACGAGCAGGGGAACCAGGAAACGCAAATCCCAGAAGAGCAGTGAAGAGGCCAGGAAGGCTACGTAGAAGATCACCCAGGCTCGGGGATCAAAACTTTGAATGAGGGAATTGCGTTCCCGATAACGCCACGTGACTAACATCGTCTCACCTGCTCGTCATCCATCGGTCCTACCGGCGGTATCATCTCAATAAACCGGGGCAAACTCGCTCGGGCCGGTCTCCTGACCGTGCCCGCTGTGGCTCGGTCGGGAGACCGGCCACAGCTCCCCAACTTATTGAGAAAGATACTACCGGCCCGTCTGCTGCTGCATAGCCTTGTACGCCCGCACGAGAATCGGCACCAGGATAGCGGCGAAGATCAAGTTGGGGCCGGCCGCCGGCAGGAACTCACCGACGATGGCCACCGAGAACGGGAACCCGTTGATCCAGATGTCGGATATGGCGGCGAAACCGATGCCGATCAAGTTACCCAGCATGCTCCACATCACCGCCGCCGCCACGTCGGTATCCTCACC
>DSAR01000304.1 GCA_011046405.1 Chloroflexota bacterium
CCCCTGGGCAGGATAAAAAGCCGCCCAAAAGAGGCCCCTGATCTGCCGAGCCGTCATCCCATCCCGGTGTTTCGAGCTATCGCTTGTTGACGACCCTCGTGCGCTTATGCAATCAAATCCAGCGCGTCTCCAACCTGGGTGAAGATCTCTAACACCCGTTGGAGTTGCTCGTCGGTATGGGTGGCCATGTAGCTGGTGCGCAAGAGCGATAGTTCTGGCGGGACGGCCGGCGAGACGACCGGATTTGTGTAAACGCCAGCGTCGTAGAGCGCCTTCCAGGCCTGGAACGTCAGCGTATCGTCGCCGATGATGATGGGAATAATGGGGGTCTGGCTGTTGCCCACGTTAAAACCCAGGCGGCGAAATTCAGTTCGCATGTACGCGCCGATCTGATTCACGCGATCAATCCGCTCCGGTTCAGCTTGCATGATCTCGAGCGCTTTGAGAACTGTCGCCACAGTAGCCGGCGGCATGCTGGCGCTGAACATCAGCGAGCGGGCATTGTGCTGAATGTAATGAATCACGTCCGACGCGCCAGCGATGAACCCGCCCAGACTGGCAAAAGATTTGCTGAACGTGCCCATGATCAAGTCCACTTGCCCCGTTAGACCAAAATGGGCCGCCGTGCCTCGACCGTTACCCAAGATCCCTACCGAATGGGCATCGTCCACCATCAGCTGAGTATCGTACGCCTGGCAGAGCGATACGATGTCTGGCAAGGGAGCGATGTCGCCGCCCATGCTGAAGACGCCATCCACGACGACTAGTTTGCCGGTCTCTTTGGATAGCCCGGACAAGACCCGTTCCAGGTGATCCATGTCGTTGTGGCGGAAGCGCCGGGTCTTGCCAAAGGATAGCCGACATCCATCGACAATACTGGCGTGGTCATCCTTGTCAGTCACGACGACGTCCCCTCTTCCTACCAGTGCTGAAATCGTCCCCAGGTTGGTCTGATAACCGGTGGAAAAAACGAGCGCCGCTTCAGCCTCGAAGAATTCCGCCAGCCGACGCTCCAGTTCCAAGTGGAGGGCCAACGTGCCATTGAGGAAACGGGATCCCGTGCAACTCGTCCCGTACAGGCGTGTTGCTTCGATAGCTGCTTCACGCACCTGGGGATGGGTCGTCAAGCCCAAATAATTGTTGGAACCGATCATAATCAAGCGATGGTCATCCACAGTGACCTCGGTCCCCTCACTGTGGGTGAGGGGAATAAAATAGGGGTAGAGACCGGCCGACTGGATGTCCTTGGCCGCCGTGTATTGTCTGCACTTGTCGAATAAGCCCATCTAATCATCCTCCATATTGTTCATACGTAATATCAAAATATCAAAACGATTTGCTACCCCAAGTTAATGGCCAGGAGCTCGAGTTTCTATCACGAATCACACGAATGCTCGAATTTCACGAAAATTTTTTGCAATTCGAAGCCAAAATTCGTGTCATTTGTCCATTCGTGCCATTCGTGATCCAGAGATGTCGGGTAACGAATCAAAACGATAGGTCTTGAACGATAGGTCTTGAACGATAGGCCTTGTCAAAAACCAGGGTGCATAGGAGCGCGCAGTTTCCTTGCCCGTCATTCTCATATCCTACTTTAGCATCCTTCACCTAGACGCCGACTCGCCTTTAACATCCCATAAATGATGGTATAATATGGCCCGATGTGTCCACATACTTCTTGCAATTGAAAGGTATGTTATGCGCAAATTATCGCGAAATGATCCCTGTTGGTGCGGGAGTGGTCGGAAATATAAGAACTGTCATTGGAAACAAGATCAAGCCGCCCGCCGCGAGCGCAGATCAGTGCTTGGCAAGATGCAGCGTTCCTCTCGTATCATCATCAAGACTGAGGAACAAATCGACGGCATCCGGCGGAGTGGTCAGTTGACGCGGGATATTCTGGATATGCTGGAAGATCGCATCCAGCCCGGCATCACGAGCAACGACATCGACCGTTGGGTGTACGAGTACACCATCGCCCACGGCGCCATACCTGCACCTTTGAATTATCGCGGTTTCCCTAAAAGTGTCTGCACTTCCATCAATCAGGTCGTTTGTCATGGTATCCCCGACGACACCATCCTGCGCGAAGGCGATATCCTCAACGTCGACGTCACGTCTATCCTGAATGGATATTACGGTGACGCCAGCCGTATGTTTACGATCGGCGAGGTCTCGGACCAGGCGCGTCAATTGGCCCAGGTCACTCGAGAGTGCCTCTACCTGGGCATTGAGCAGGTCAAGCCCGGCAATACCCTGGGCGATATCGGGCACGCCATCCAACAACACGCCGAAAGTCACGGTTATTCGATCGTGCGAGAATACATCGGTCACGGCACCGGATTGCAATTTCACGAACCGCCCGACGTACGCCACTTTGGCGAACCTCACACCGGGTTAACGCTGCAGCCCAACATGGTGTTTACCATCGAGCCGATGATCAACGCCGGTAAATGTCAGGTCCGCGTATTGGACGATGCCTGGACCGTGGTCACCGTCGATGGATGTCTATCGGCCCAGTGGGAGCACACCTTGCGCGTCACCGATGACGGTGTGGAGATTTTAACAGCATAGGGGGACATGTCAAATGTCTTACTGGCGCGAAAAAGAGATCGCTATCCAGGCAGTAACCCGAGCGACGGTCCTGTGCGAGGCGGTTCAGGCTGAAATGACCCGGGTGGAATCGTTGAAAAAAGGGGATCGCAGCCCCGTCACCATCGCCGATTTCGGCGTACAAGCGCTGATCTGTCGTCTGCTCAAGGACGCCTTTCCCCAGGACCCCATCGTCGGCGAGGAGGACGCCCAGACCCTGCGGGACCCCACAAACGCTGCCATGTTGGCTCAGGTCACCGGATACGTCCAACGCTTCTTCGCCAGCGCCACACCAGCCTCGGTCTGCCGTTGGATCGACGCCGGCAGCGGCGGCGCTGCAAAGGACGCCGGCAGCGGCGGCGCTGTAGCGGAACGATTTTGGACGCTAGACCCCATCGACGGCACCAAGGGTTTTTTGCGCAACGATCAGTACGCCGTCGCTTTGGCGCTCATCGAACACGGCGAGACGAAAGTAGCCGTGTTGGGATGTCCAGCGCTCCCATCACGGCTGGGGCTGGAGCAGGCAGAGGGGGATCGCGGCGTTCTATTCACGGCCATCCGGGAAGAGGGCGCGGAGATGGCGTCGCTGGGAGACGAGGACTTTGAACGGATTCACGTCTCCCAGCCGAATGATCGGGACCGGTGGCGATTTGTAGAGAGCGTCGAGGCGTCCCACGGCAACCCCGTCCTGCAAGAAGCGGTCGCCCAGGCAGTGGGCTTTGTCAGCCCCCCGCTAAAACTGGATAGCCAGGCCAAGTACGGCGCCGTAGCCAGGGGCGACGCGGCCCTGTACCTGCGTCTTCCCTCACCCCAGACCCCCGGTTACCGGGAGAAGATATGGGATCACGCCGCCGGGGCTTTGATCGTGGAGGAGGCGGGAGGACGTGTCACTGATATGCACGGAAAACGCTTGAATTTAGCTGCCGGGCATCGAATGGAAAACAACCGAGGCGTCGTCGTCAGTAACGGGATAGTGCATACAGCCGTTCTCCAGGCTTTGAAAATCGCGGTGGAATGAAGCGTGAGAGGTGATCACATGAATCAACAGGCCATTACAATCGTTTCCGGTCTTCCCCGTTCGGGCACGTCGATGATGATGAAAATGCTCGAGGCAGGAGGATTGCCAGTCCTCACCGATAATCTCAGGACGCCGGACCCCGACAATCCGAGGGGCTATTACGAGTTCGAGCGCGTCAAGAAACTCGAACACGACAAATCCTGGCTGAAAGACGCGCGCGGCAAGGCGGTCAAGATCATCGCCGCGCTCCTGAAACACCTGCCGCCCGATCATCACTACAAAATTATCTTCATGCGCCGGGACATGGATGAAATTTTGGCTTCGCAGCGGCGAATGCTCATCCGGCGAGGCGAAGCAACCGACAAAATCAGCGACGAAAAGTTAGCCCAGTTATTCGAGCATCACTTGCGCCAGACAGAGGCCTGGCTCGCCGAGCAACCCAACATCGACGTCACTTACGTCAATTACAATGACGTCCTGGAAAACCCCGATGCGTCCGTTGAAAGGATCGAACAATTTCTGGGCGGATGGCTTGACGCCGACAACATGGTCCGCGTGATCGACCCATCCCTGTATCGCCAGCGCCGCCAGTAATTTGGTGGTCAAGACATTTGCGATCACGAATCGCATGAATAAAGGAGGTAAAGATGGCACAGATATTTTTGGATACCGCAAAGGTGGAGGAAATTCGCGAGGCGGTCAGTTGGGGCGTCCTCGATGGCGTGACCACCAACCCGACGTTGATGATGCGCGCCGGAACGGCTGATCTCAAGACCAATACGCTCGAAATTGTGGACATCGTGCAGGGACCGGTCAGCGCCGAGGTCGTCAGCACCGACGTCGATGGCATGGTAGAGGAAGCGCGGGACATTCTCGCCTGGTCGGAGCACGTCTTCGTTAAGATACCGAGCACCGTCGAGGGATTGAAAGCGATGAAGAAAATCTCGGCCTGGCCCCACGGGCGGATCAACGCGACCTTGATCTTCTCGGCCAACCAGGCCTACCTGGCTGCCAGGGCCGGGGCGAGTTATGCCTCCGTCTTCGTCGGACGGATGGACGACGCCGGATTCGATGGGATGGACGTCGTGCGGCAGACAAGGGCGATCTTCGATAACTACGGTTTCGATTGCCAGGTGCTGGCTGCCAGCATTCGCCACCCAGAGCACGTGCTAGATGCCTTGCTTGCGGGGGCTGACATCATCACGATGCCTTTTGGGGTATTGCAGAAGATGATCCGCAGTCCATTCACCGACGTGGGATTGGAACGTTTCCTGGCCGATTGGGACAAAGTCACCAACTCATCCTGATCCCCGACCGCCAGACGCCATCACCCTATTGTCGGAGCAGGTAATAGGCCAGGGTTTGGGCCAGGATAGCCACCCCTATCGACAGGACCGCCTCGTCGATGTCGAAGCGGGGATTGTGGTGGGGAGCTGGCGCTTCCTGCCCGGGAGGTCCTGCTCCCAGGAAGAAATAACATCCCGGCACCTGTTCCATGAAATAAGCAGCGTCCTCACTACCCATCGTCCGCTCGCCCGAGAAGACGTGGTCCGCGCCGACGAGCGTCTCGGCGGCCGAATGAACGATCTGGGCGATTTCGGCGTCGTTGATGACGGCCGGCGTGAGCTGCTCGATATTCAGATTGGCTTGGGCGCCGCAGGCGGCCGCCGTTTTCTCGACGACTTCTCGCACGCGCCTGATCACCATCTCTCGCACGTTGGGGTTGTAAGTGCGGATGGTTCCGCTCATCGTCACCTGGGCGGGGATGACGTTGAAGGCGTCACCCCCCTGGATCGCCCCGACGGTGACGACGGCCGTCTCCTGGGGGCTGACGTTGCGACTGACGATGGTCTGCAGGACGCCGATGATTTGAGCGGCAGCGACGATGGGATCGATCGTTTGGTGTGGTAAGGCGCCGTGCCCCCCTTTGCCGGTCACCGTACAGGCCCATCGCTCGGCAGCCGCCATGACCGGCCCCGATGAGACGTTGATCGTCCCCACGGGGCTATCGCTCCACACGTGTGCAGCGAGAAATACGTCGGGCCTGGGATCCGCCAACACGCCCTCTTTCACCATGACCTCGGCGCCGTTCATCCCTTCTTCACCGGGTTGGAAGATCAGCATAAGCGTGCCGGCGATCTCGTCCCGTTGCTGCGCCATCAGCGTGGCGAGCCCCAGTCCAATGGCCATGTGGGCGTCGTGACCGCAGGCGTGCATGAGCCCCGGTTCCCGAGAAGCGTATTCGACCTCGTTCTCCTCGGTGATGGGCAGGGCATCCATATCGAAGCGGGCAGCAAGCACCGGTCCAGGTCGTGCGCCCTTTAGCAAACCGAGCACACCCGTGCTCGCAATGCCGGTCTGAACCTGGTACCCTAGCACGCGCAACTGCTCTGCGACGATGCCGGCTGAACGATGTTCCTCGAACCCCAATTCTGGGTGCATGTGGAAGTCCCGCCGCCAGGCGACGAGTTGCGCTTGCAAGGCCTCAGCCTCTGTTTTGAAATCATGTCGATTGGCCATTTTCTCGTATCTTCTCAATAAGTTGGGGAGCTGTGGCCGGTCTCCCGACCGAGCCACAGCGGGCACGGTCAGGAGACCGGCCCGAGCGAGTTTGCCCCGGTTTATTGAGATGATACATTTTCTCCTTCCTGCTGTTGCTACTACTTTCTTCCTTCTCGGTAGATGATCTCGTGACGTCAAGGTCGGTCTTCCCGAGACCGACCCCTAGATGGTCTCTATATCCAGGTATATAAACACCAGACGACCCTACTTCGATATAACCTCGACTTCGTCGAGCGGCACCTCTACTCGCCGGTCCTCGATGCGAACGACGACGATGTCTTTCAGCGGCAACAGGTCGATGACACGTCCCTCGCCGTGGGGCGTTCGCACCCATTTTTTGCGCCGGGGCATTTTCTTGACAGCCTCTTTGTATAGCTCATGTTCGTACGTCAGGCAACAACGGAGGCGGCCACATATACCCGTGATGTCGACCGGATTGAGCGATACCCCCTGGGCCTTGGCCATCCGGATAGAGACCGGTCGAAAATCAGAAAGAAAGCGGTTGCAGCAGCGCAACTCGCCGCAGGCGCCATATCCCTTCATCAGTTTGGCCTGGTCACGGGGACCGATCCTCCGCAGGTCGACGTGGACGTCGAACCTGCTTTCGAGCTGCCGGGTCAGCGATGCCAGACTTGGATTTTTGTCTTCGCTGACGTACAATAAGGTCAGCCGTTGGCCGTCGAAGGTGTATTCGGCGACGACCAACTTGATCGGCAGGCAATTTTCTGCAGCAATTTCGCGCGCGGTCTCCAAGGTGCTTTCTTCCTGCCTCTGCAGTTGTTGGCGTAATGCCAATTCACGGCCGGTGGCTCGCCGTTGGACCGGTTTGAGATGCTGATCCGATTCGTCGAGCAACACCAGGGCAACCACTTCACCCAATTGTCGCCCCCGTACCGTTTCGACCAGCACGAAGTCGCCAGCTTGTAGATCGAGGTGCTCGCTGGCATCGAAGTGATAGACTTTGCCCATCGCTTGAAAACGCACACCCGCCGCCCAAACTTTTCCGTCGGGAGCAGCGGTGGGATGCTCTTCTTGCAAGCGTGCCGCATAAGTGGTCATTTGAAAGACAATCTCCTAACCTGGCAGAGCCAGAGCCCAAAAGAAACACCGACGACAGAAGCGAAGCGGCTCTTGCTCGCTGCACAAGGATTCTATGGGTTAGGCCCTAACCTGGCAGAGCCAGAGCCCAAAAGAAACACCGACGACAGAAGCGAAGCGGCTCTTGCTCGCTGCACAAGGATTCTATGGGTTAGGCTCTATCCAGCCCATCATGGCACCGGGTTCCCCAATTTTACTAATGCAAATCGCAAGCCTCATTTTACATCCCTTTCCCAAATTGAGCAACCGCGTCACTGCTGGACTGACCAATCTTTTGGGTGCGTTTCATTTTTGAGGTCAAGTTCGTAGTAGGCGATTTATCGCCGTAAAAGCGCGCTGAAGCCGCTACCTAGCGCGCGTACTACGAACAAGGCTTGAATCATTTGAAACACACCCGAATCTTTTTGGACGCAGAAAAAGGCAACCATAGGTTGCATCGGAATTTCGCAGATAAAAACAAAAATCAGCGTTCGTCTGCGTTAATCTGCGTCCTATTCCTATTTTTTGAGGCCAACTTTTCAGGACATAGGGTCTAACCAATAGAATTCTTGCACAGCGAGCAAGAGCCGCTTCGCTTCTGCCATCGGCATCCTTTATTGGTTCTGGTTTGTTTTATCACGTTCGTCTTATTTGACACGTCGTCGTTTGTCTGGTAAAGTCCCTTTCGTGCTCACGATACACATATCGAGTGAGGGATCATTTCAACAAAGCGAAAAGATTTTTGGACGCAGAAAAACGCCGATAAACGCTGATTTTTAGTCTTTATGAAAATCTGCGCCGCTCCGTAGGAGCGCTGTGTCCCAATTTCATTCAACCACGTAAGTCCTAAGTTTAGTGCAAATTCGTCAATTCGGGGCGAAAAATTGACCGCTCGCCAAGCCGATCACGCGAACTAGCAGTGAGCCAACAAACTGGGGCACGGGGATTTACAGGCTGCAAGACAGCCCTGGAAGATCCCATCGTCCCTCTTCGAGATGATACGTACTGAGGTTATTATGGCCCATTTGGACGCTTATAATCGACCCATCAGCTACCTGCGTATCTCGGTGACCGACCGGTGCAACCTGCGCTGTGTCTACTGCATGCCGGCCGAGGGCGTGGTCTCGTGCACCCACGAGGAGATCTTGCGCTACGAGGAGATCGAGACCATCGTCCAGGCGGCAGCGGCGCTGGGGGTCAGCAAGATACGGCTGACCGGCGGCGAGCCTCTGGTGCGCCTGGGTCTGGCCGATCTGGTGCGCATACTGGCTCGTATCCCCGGCATCGACGACCTGGCGATGACGAGCAACGGCATCCTCCTGGCCCGCTACGCCGACGAACTGGCCCAGGCCGGCCTCCAGCGGGTCAACGTCAGCCTGGATACGCTGCGACCGGACCGTTTTCGGCGCATCACACGCCGGGGAGAGTTGGCCGACGTCCTGGCGGGGATGGCGGTGGCCCGCCGGGCAGGGTTAGACCCGATCAAGATCAACACCGTCGTCATCCGGAGGATGAACGACGACGAGGTGGTGGACTTCGCCCGCCAGACGGTGGAGGCGGCGTGGAACGTCCGCTTCATCGAGGTCATGCCGGTGGGGAACGGGGTCAACAATCTCAACAATCTCGAAGAGGATTGGCGGGAACGGGTGGTGACGGCGGGCGAGATCCGCGCCAGGATCGAGGCGGCGTTGGGCCCGTTGGAACCGGCCAAGATGCGGACCGGCGGCGGACCGGCGCGTTACTACCGGCTACCCGGCGCACCGGGGACGCTGGGCTTCATCACGCCCATCAGCGAGCACTTCTGCTACCAGTGCAACCGGCTGCGCCTGACGGCCGACGGGTACCTGCGCCCCTGCCTGCTTTCCGACTACGAGATCGACCTGCGCACCCCTCTGCGCCAGGGGGCTGACGTGGAAGAGATCAAGGCCTTGCTGCTAGAGGGCATCGAGCACAAACCCATGCACCACCACCTGGACGAATGCGCCACGCCGGAAGGTCGGGCTATGTCGCAGATTGGGGGATGATACTGGACGATTCGTCTAATGGGCTGGCAAAGCCAACCGGGATATGGACCAGATGTCTTCGAGCGGCTGCTTGACGTAAATGTACCGCCCATCCGGTGACCAAATCATTTTGGTCCAATATTTGGGCACGTAAGGGATTATGCCTACAGCAGCGGGGGTACTAGATTCACTGTTCCTGCGATATAAAACGTACCGATACCCCTCATCTCCCAGATTATCGCATGTGTCTCGCGCAACAAAAAACTCAGTATTGGTATCCGTCCATATCAGAAGGCCGCCCTTGTCGATGATCAACTGATTGACCGTCATGGGATATTTTTCCCAATGCGATTCGCTCGAAACCTGGATGAGTAAGTTATTCGGCTCATTGGGCAATCCCGATACTATCAAGGTCCGATGCCAATAGGCCTGACGTATTGGAGACTCGATTCTCATTGCCACCACCGAACTGACATGCTGTGCTTCCTCCCGCAATCGAGCTATCGTGTCATAAGACAACAGATCGGGATGCTCCTCACGAATCAAATCACCCCCGTATTCTATCAAATCGCTTCGAAGCAACAAAAGACTTCCATCGGCGGCTTTCAACGTTTTCAACCGCCCATCGTTGATTGCCTTGTAGATGGTTTCGCTGCTCACTTCCAATTTCTCGGCCGCTTGCGAGATCGTGTAATGCTTGGCTGTCAAGATATGGGGCGCGAAACTGTTGTACTCCCATCGCAGGTCATATAACGCCTTTTTTCCCGTCTTCAGGTCAAATGTACAGAACTTGAACCGTTCCTCTTCGTAGTACGAAAGCATCAGGCTGTGCTCATCTATCCAAAACCGCAGGAAATTTGATAACCCCGTCTGTCTGCGTTCCCCGGTCGTCAGGGTTAAAATGCTGACACCATCATCGTCCCTGATTGCCATCTTTGGCCCGCTGGGTGACAACAAGAAATCCGACATGTACTGGAACGAGTCGACGACCATTTCAAGAGGGAGGATTTCAAGATCATTGGGACATGGAAGTCTCGAGGCGACCGGCTCAGGATTCTGCACGGATTCGGGGCTTGGTTTTACCTGAACCTCTGGGAATAACTTGTCGCGGGTTGGGTCGCTTGACCAGGCACACGCAAGCAACCATATCAAAATAAAGGCGATGTAGTACGGTTTTATTTTCAGATTCAAAACCTTATTTCTCCTCGTTCTCTTCGATCCCCAGCACGTCCGGCGTGATCAAGCGGCATTCGGCCGGGTCGGCCAGGCACGAGAGGTCGTCGTCGGGGCTGACGATCTGTTCCAGCCGCCCGTCCAGCAGGTGGATGATCCGGTCGGCGTATTGCACCATGCGCAGGTCGTGGGTCACCATGATGCCGGCCCGGTTTTGCTCGTGGACCAGGCTGGTCAGCGTCTCCACGACCTGGAACGCGCGCTCGGTAGCTGGCCGTCGGCTCGTCGGCCAGGACCAGGGCCAGCCGGTTGATCAACGAGCGGGCGATGGCCACGCGCTGCTGCTGCCCACCGGAAAGCTAGCGCGGGAGCGCGTTCCACCGCTCCTCCAGGCCCAGCAGGACCAGCAGATCCCGGGCCCGTTTCCGGTTGCGGTTGTTGAACTCGCCATTCAGGCGCAGCATCAATTCCACGTTTTCGATGACCGACAGGTAGGAGACCAGGTTGTTGTCCTGGAAGGTGAACCCGATCTTGCGGCGCCGGAAGCGGGTCTTCTCTTTCTGGTTCATCTGAGCCAGATCCTGGCCGTCGATGATGATCCGGCCCGATGTGGGGGTCAAGAGCGCGGCCAGGCTGAACAGGAGGAACCGGCCCCGGTTGCGCCATATTTCCTTGATAGCTAGGTGAGCAGCAGTAGCCACGTTCGTCTCCTCTCGTGTTTGACCTTCCGTTACGCCGTATCTCCTCGATCAACCAGCAGGCGGGGAAAGCGGCGGGGGGGAAGGAACAGCCCACGGTCAACTGCCGTAGGTCTCGTCGTAATCCGCCATCGCTGCCTCCACGACCCGCATGGCATAATCGGCGTCATAGACCCTTTCGATGGTCATCTGCGTTTCTCGCCCGATCCTCATCTTGTACGTGCTGAAATAGTGCCGCATCCGCTCGACCAGAATATCGGGCAGGCCCGAGATGTCATCGACCTCCTGCCAGAACTCATCGTTTTCCAGAATAGCGATGATCTTGTCGTCGGCCTCTCCACCGTCGATGGCCTGGATGCCGCCGATGACGCGGGCGCTCAGGATCACTTCCGCCCGGTTGAGC